>NZ_JAAGPO010000114.1:0-32367 GCF_017104825.1 Burkholderia sp. Ac-20345
GCCGCTGCAGGCGGACGTCGCGCGGCAGGATGCGGTGCGCGATGCACTTGCGCAGACCGAGGCGGCATTCGGCCCGCTCGACGTGCTCGTGAACAACGCGGGCATCAACGTGTTCGCCGATCCGCTGCGCGATGACGCCGCATCGCATCTCGTGATGCTGTCGGTCGGGTACGGCACCAACGATCCCGGGCAGCCGCTGTCGCTGCAGCAGGCGCGCAACTACTGGTACCACTGGTTCATGGCGACGCCGCGCGGCGAGCAGGCGTTGCGCGACGATCGCCGCGCGTTTGCCCGCTTGATGTGGGACACGTGGTCGCCACCGGGCTGGTATCGCGACAGCGATTTCGACGCGGCCGCCGCTGCGTTCGCCGGGCCCGACTGGATCGACGTCGTGCTGCATTCGTACCGGCATCGGTGGGGATTCGTCCCGGGCGCGCCGGCCTATGCCGACGACGATGCGCGGCTGAACCACGCGCCGGTGCTGGCGCTGCCGACGCTCGTGCTGCACGGCGGCGCGGACTCCTGCAATCATCCGGACAGTTCGGCCGGGCGCGAGCGGTTCTTTGCGGGGCGATACGCGCGGCAGGTGCTGGATGGCGTCGGCCACTTTCCGCAGCGCGAGGCGCCGGCAGCGGTCGCCGACGCGATCCTCGGGTTCTGCGAGCGAGACTGATGCCGAAGCGCGCCGGCCGGCCCGGCGCGCAACGGATCAGCCGCCGACGCGGGCCGCGAGCAGGTCGGCGAGGCCGATGTTCCTGAACATCTCGCGGCGGATGCGATCGCCGACGCGGAACACTTCTTCCGCGCCGTCCTGCGACGGATCGACGAACACGCGGTACGGGCGCTTGCCCGCGGGTGCGGCGACGATGTCGGCAATCGCCGTCGCGACGGTGCCGGCATCGGCGTCCGCCGGTTCGAGCGCGGCGAGGCCCTGCAGCGCCTGCTCGGCGACGCCCGCATAGGGGCCGTCGACGTAGGCGGCCTGAACGGCCGCGTCGGCCGGCTTGCCCGCGTGGGCGAAGTGATTCGTGCCCTGGGTGAAGGCGCCCGGCACGACGATCGACGTCTCGACGCCCCAGCGGGCGAGTTCGGCCGCATAGGACACCGCGAGCGAATCCATCGCGGCCTTCGCGGCGAAGTACGGGGCGAGGAACGGCGGCGTACCGCCGCGCGCCGACGAAGACGACACCCAGACGAGCAGGCCGCGGCCCTGGCGGCGCAGGTGCGGCAGCGCCGCGCGGTTGACGCGCTGGGTCGACACGACGTTGATGTCGTAGAGCTGGGCGATCTGCTCGGGCGTGAACGCTTCGGCCGGGCCGAACACCATGTGGCCGGCGTTGTGGACGATGACGTCGAGGCGGCCGTTGTCCGCGATCACGCGATCGATGGCGGCACCGACGGACACGTCGTCGCCGACGTCGAGCTCGACGGTGCGCAGGTCGACGCCGTGTTCCTGCGCGTAGGCGGCGATGGCGGCGACGCGCGGTGCGTTGCGGCCGGTGCTTTCGCGCATCGACGCATAGACGGTATGGCCGGCGCGGGCGAGTGCCTGGGCGGTCAGCAGGCCGAAGCCGCTGGACGCGCCCGTGACGAGAATGACTTCCTTCATGATCGATCTCCGGTAAGGGGGCTCGGCAGGCGGCCGGTCAGCACATGCCGCCGTTGGCGCGCAGGACCTGGCCGTTGACCCACGCGCCGTCGGGGCCGGCGAGGAACGCGACGACGCTGGCGATGTCCGCGGGCTGGCCGAGCCGCTCCAGCGGGTTCATCTTCGCCATCCGGTCGACGAGTTCGGCGCTCTTGCCGTGCAGGAACAATTCGGTCGCCACCGGCCCCGGCGCGACGGCGTTCACGCTGATGCCACGGCCGCGCATCTCCTGCGCGAGCACCTGCGTCATGCCTTCGACGGCCGCCTTGGTCGCGATGTACACGCCGTAGGTCGGCAGGCGCATGCCGATCACGCTCGAGGTCAGGTTGACGATGCGGCCGCCGTCGCGCACGCGCTTCGCCGCCTCGCGGCTGACGTTGAACGCACCCTTCAGGTTGATCGCGACGGTCTGGTCGAACGCGGCGTCGTCGAACTCGGCGAGGGGGGCGAGCTTCATCACGCCCGCGCTGTTGACGACCACGTCGATCCGGCCGAACGCCTGCTCGGCCGCGTCGAACAAGGCGGCCACCGCGGCCGGATCGGCGACGTCCGCCTGTACCGCGATGGCCGCGCCGCCGTCGGCGACGATCGCGTCGACCACTTCCTGCGCGGGGCCGGCACCGCCCGCATAGTTCACGACGACCCTGAAACCGTCGCGGGCGAGACGGCGGGCGATATCCGCGCCGATGCCGCGTGACGAGCCCGTGACGAGGGCGACCTGTTCCGATGTGCTCATGTCCTGCTCCTTGATTCGTGAGTGCCGTGCGATCCGGCGACAGGACTAATCGTAGGCTTCCTCGATCAATAAAAATAATGAATAATGATCAGATCAAGAATGACTAAAAGTATGTCTCATGGCATTCGACAGCAGGCTTTTGAGCGGCATCGGCGTGCTCTCGGCGGTGATCGAGGCCGGTACGTTCGCGCGCGCCGGCGAAGCGATGGGGTTGACGCAGCCGGCGGTGAGCCGTGCCGTCGCCCGGCTGGAAGAGCGCGTCGGCATCCGGATCTTCAACCGGACGGCGCGCGCGATCACGCTGACCGACGAAGGGCGGCGCTTCTATGAGGCGGTCGCGCCGCTGCTGGCCGGTATCGAGGACGCGGCGATCGACGCCGGCCAGTCGAAGGCGCGTGTCAGGGGGCGGCTGCGCGTCAACGTCGACGCGACCTTTGGCCACTATGTGCTGGCGCCGAAGATGGCGGAGTTCCTCGATAGCTTTCCCGACCTGTCCGTCGAGATCAGCGTGCGCGACCGGATGGGCGATCTCGTCGCCGACGGCTTCGACGTGGCGGTGCGGTTCGGCATTCCGGAGCCGTCGTCATACCGTGCGCGGCTGCTGCTGGAAACGCGCGTGCTCACCTGCGCGTCGGCGGCCTACGTCGCGCGTCATGGCGAACCGCGGCACCCGCGGGATCTCGCGAACGGGCATCGTTGCGTGCTGATCCGCGATCCGGTGACGGGCCGGCCGTTCGAATGGGAATTCCATCGCGGCAAGGAGGTGGTGCCGTTCGATGCCGCTGGCCGGCTGATGGTCAACGATACGGGCATGCTGCTCGGCGCGTGCCTGGGCGGCGCGGGGATCGCGCAGCTGCTGGAACTCTATGCGCGCGACATCCTTGCCGACGGGCGGCTGGTGCTGCTGCTGCCGGAGTGGGCGGACGAGACGTTTCCGCTCTACGCGTATCACCACGCGTCCAATCTCGTTTCCGCGAAGGTGCGCGTGTTTCTCGACTTCGTTCGGGCGTTGATGGCCTGAGTGAGCAGGCGCGGGGGCAGGCGGCGATCCCGCGCGTTCATTCGGTGCGATGCGGAATGCTGTCCGGGAACGGGTAGGGCGCGTGCGGGCCCGGCCAGTCGGGCACCGGCGGCGCGGTCAGTACGTCGCACCCGGCCAGCATGAGCGACAGCGCCACGGCGAGCACCCGGCGGCAGAGCGGGGATGAAATCGTGCGGATGGACATGGCGTGCCTCCGTGCCGCGCATCCTCATGATGCTTGGACTGTTGCGCGGGGCGCGCGTTGCGGCGCACGGCAAAAACAAAAAACCCGCGAAGCGGCGAGCTTGCGCGGGTTTCGGGAGGCGCAGCGCATTACGCTGCGAGAATGCTGGTGCCCAGGGCCGGAATCGAACCGGCACGCCTTGCGGCGGGGGATTTTGAGTCCCCTGCGTCTACCAATTTCACCACCTGGGCTTGATCCTGGCCGCGCATGCGATTGTGCGCGGCGAAACGCGGATTATGTCCGAAATCCCGGCGCCGGGCAAGCCGCCCGGGTGCCGGTCGTGCACATCACTGGCTCAGGTAGACGAATCGGCCCTGCTTGACGATCCCCATCACGCTCGCGCGCTGGTCGAGCCCCACATGATCCTTGTCGCTCGTATTGACGACGCCATTCGGCACGACGAGCTCGTGCGCGCGTTCCAGCTCGTGCCGCAGCGCCGCGCGGAACGCGGGCGTGCCGGGTTGCGCAGCCTTCAGCGCGCGGCCGACCGCGTCGGCGAGGCGCGGGTAGACGCCCGCCGCGTCGCCCGCAAACTGAGTGACCGTGCCGGCGCCGTACTTCGCCTCGTATGCGTCGACGAACGCGAGCGCGGCCTTGCGGGCCGGATGATCCGCTGGCAGCGTGCGCGCGACGACCACCGGCTGGGTCGGGAACAGCGTGCCGTCGACGTCCTTGCCGCCGAGCTTGATGAATTCCGGCGTCGCGATCCCGTGCGTCTGGTAAATCGGGCCCTTGTAGCCGCGTTCGATCAGCGTGCGCTGCGGCAGCACGGCCGGCGTGCCGGAGCCCGCGATCAGGATCGCGTCGGGCTTCGCGGCGATCAGCTTCAGCGCCTGGCCCGTCACGCTCGCATCGGTGCGGTTGAAGCGCTCGGTCGCGACGACGCGGATCTTGCGCAGGTCCGCGAAGCGCGTGAATTCGTTCAGCCAGCTGTCGCCGTAGCTGTCCGCGAAGCCGATGAAGCCGACCGTCTTCACGCCGCGGTTCGACATGGTGCGCGTCATCACGTCGGCCATCGCGCGGTCGCTCTGCGCCATCTTGAACGCCCAGGTCCGCGCGCCTTCCTGCGGCTCGACGATCGCGCCGGAGCCGACCAGCGTGATCATCGGCGTCTGCGCGGCGGCCACCGCATCGAGCGCCGCGAGTGCGGCCGGCGTGATGTTCGGCCCGACCACGACGTCGACGTGATCCTCGTCGACCAGCTTGCGGATGTTGCGCACCGCGGTGCCCGGGTCGGACGCATCGTCGAGCACCGTCACCTGCACGGGCTGCCCGGCGATCGTCTTCGGCCACATCAGGATCGCGTTCTTGCTCGTGATGCCGATCGCGGCGGCCGGGCCGGTCGACGACAGGTCGACGCCGACCTTCAGGTCGGCATGCGCGGCTGCGCAGGCCAGTACGAGGGCGGCGCCGGCGGCGCGGCGCAACAGGGCGGGAAGCGTCATGCGGAATTCTCCGTCGGACAGCAAAAAAGGGGCGCGATGTGCGCCCCCGTGTTTATACACGCCGCTCAGAGTTCGTACGATTCGGATTCGCCCTTGAGCGCCTGCTCGATCAGCTTGCGGTTCAGCGTCGGCGACAGCAGTTCGACGAGCGTATACACATAGCCGCGCAGGTAGGCGCCCTGCTTGAGCGCGACGCGCGTCACGTTGCTGCCGAACAGGTGGCCGACCGGGATCAGCCGCAGGTTGCGGTCGCGCTCGGGATTGAACGCGATGTCGGCCATGATCCCGACGCCGAGACCGAGTTCGACGTAGGTCTTGATCACGTCGGCGTCTATCGCCTCGAGCACGATGTCCGGCGACAGCCCGCGCAGCGCGAACGCATGGTTGATCTTCTTGCGGCCCGCGAACGCGTCGTCGTACGTAATCAGCGGGTACTGCGCGAGATCGTCGAGCGTGACCGGCTTGCGCTCGAGCAGCGGATGGTCGGCGGGCACGACGGCCGCGTGGTGCCACTGGAAACAGGGCAGCGACACGAGTTCCTTGTAGTCGGAGATCGCCTCGGTCGCGATCGCGAGATCGGCCTGATCGTGGATCACCATCTCGGCGACCTGCGTCGGGCTGCCCTGCAGGATCGACAGGTGCACCTTCGGGAAACGCTTCTTGAATTCGGCGATCGCGGCCGGCAGCGAGTAGCGGGCCTGCGTGTGGGTCGCGGCGATGGTCAGGTTGCCCTGATCCTGTGCCGCATAATCTTTCCCGACCCTTTTAAGGCTTTCAACCTCCTGGAGAATCCGCTCGACCGACGCGAGGATGATCCTGCCCGGCTCGGTGAGCGAGCGCACGCGCTTGCCGTGCCGCGTGAAGATCTCCACGCCCAGCTCGTCCTCGAGCTCGATGATCGCCTTCGATACCCCCGGTTGCGACGTGTAGAGCGCCTTGGCGGCCTCGGTGAGGTTGAAATTCTGCCGGACGGCCTCGCGCACGAAGCGAAATTGGTGCAGGTTCATTTATAACCCTTCCGCATATCAACAGAATTTTTTAGTCGTTTGAAATATAAGGCGAGTTTATTACGATTCACCGGAGTTTTTCAAATATGGATATCTGTTTTCGTCATTAGCAATCCACCCGGCAGCGGATGGGGGCGGTGACAGCGGAACGGAGATTCGGGCGCGACGTGGCTAGGACGTCGCGCGGTCACCACGAAAACCCTGGGGTCCCCGAATGTATCAGTACGACCAATACGACCAGACGATCGTCGACGAGCGTGTCGCGCAGTACCGCGATCAGGTGCGCCGCCGGCTGTCGGGCGAGTTGAGCGAAGAAGAGTTCCGTCCGCTGCGCCTGCAGAACGGCCTGTACATGCAGCGCCACGCGTACATGCACCGCATCGCGATTCCGTACGGCAACCTGCGCAGCGACCAGCTCCGGATGCTGGCCCGCATCGCCCGCGAACACGACCGCGGCTACGGCCACTTCTCGACCCGCTCGAACATCCAGTTCAACTGGATCGAGCTGGAAGATACGCCCGAGATCCTCGCGAAGCTCGCGTCGGTGCAGATGCACGGCATCCAGACGTCGGGCAACTGCATCCGCAACATCACGGCCGACCAGTTCGCGGGTGTTGCCCAGGACGAAGAGATCGATCCGCGTCCGTGGTCGGAAATCCTGCGTCAGTGGTCGACGTTCCATCCCGAATTCGCGTGGCTGCCGCGCAAGTTCAAGATCGCGGTGTCGGGCTCGAAGGACGACCGCGCGGCCGTGCAGATCCACGACCTCGGCGTGTACCTGAAGAAGAACGCGCAGGGCGAAGTGGTCGCGAGCATCCTCGCGGGCGGCGGCCTCGGCCGGACGCCGATCATCGGCGCGGTGATCAAGGAAGACCTGCCGTGGCAGCACCTGCTCACCTACTGCGAAGCCGTGCTGCGCGTATACAACCGCTACGGCCGCCGCGACAACCTGTACAAGGCGCGTATCAAGATCCTCGTGAAGGCGCTGTCGCCCGCGAAGTTCGCGCAGCAGGTCGAGGAAGAGTGGCAGCACCTGAAGGACGGCCCGTCGACGCTCACGCAGGCGGAAGTCGATCGCGTGTCGCAGTACTTCCAGCCGCCCGTCTACGAGAAGCTGGCCGACACCGACGCATCGTTCGAACAGCACCTGCTCGAGAACAAGGCGTTCGCGCGCTGGGTCGAGCGTAACGTCGCGCCGCACAAGGTGGCCGGCTACGCAGCCGTCACGCTGTCGCTGAAGGATCACCGCGTCGCGCCGGGCGATGCGACCGACCAGCAGATGGAGCTGGTGGCCGACTGGGCCGACGCGTACTCGTTCGGCGAGCTGCGCGTGTCGCACGAGCAGAACCTGATTCTCGCGAACGTGAAGAAGCGCGACCTGTTCGCGGTGTGGGAAAAGGCGAAGGCCGCCGGTTTCGCGACGCCGAACATCGGCCTCCTGACCGACATCATCGCGTGCCCGGGCGGCGATTTCTGCTCGCTCGCGAACGCGAAGTCGATCCCGATCGCGCTGGCGATCCAGCAGCGTTTCGACGATCTCGACTACGTGTACGACCTCGGCGACCTGTCGCTGAACATTTCCGGTTGCATGAACTCGTGCGGTCACCACCACGTCGGCAACATCGGCATCCTCGGCGTCGACAAGGACGGCGCCGAGTGGTACCAGGTGTCGCTGGGCGGCGAGCAGGGCACGGGCCAGAACGGCGCGCGCCTCGGCCGCGTGATCGGGCCGTCGTTCTCTGCGGAAGAAGTGCCCGGCGTGATCGCGAAGCTGATCGACACGTTCGTCGAATCGCGCGTCGACGGTGAGCGTTTCGTCGACACGTACGACCGCATCGGCATCGCGCCGTTCAAGGAGCGCGTGTATGCGGCGCGCCAGGCAGTGAACGCGTAACCAACCGGGTAGAAGGAATTAGCAGATGGCTTCGATTATCAAGAACCGCGCAGTGATCGACGATGCATGGCAGGTCGTGCGCGCGGCGGAAGACGGTGCACTGCCCGCGGTCGACGCTTTGCCGGCCGGCAAGGTGCTGGTGCCGTTCGCGTTGTGGCAGGCCGAGCGCGCGGCGCTCGTCACCGCGAAGACGAAGGACGAACTCGGCGTGTGGCTCGCACCGGACAGCGAGCCGGCCGATCTCGTGGCCGATTTCGGCGCGATTTCGCTGATCGCCGTCGAGTTCCCGCGCTTCGCGGACGGCCGCGGCTACAGCATCGCGCGCCTGCTGCGCGAGCGCCACGGCTGGACGGGTGAACTGCGCGCGATCGGCGACGTGCTGCGCGACCAGTTGCTGTACATGTCGCGTTGCGGCTTCGACGCGTACGCGGTGCGCGCCGACAAGGACATCCACGACGCGCTGAATGCGTTCACGGAATTCACGCAGCGTTATCAGGGCGCGTTCGACGAGCCGGCGCCGCTGTTCCGCCGCCGCGCCGCCGCGGCCGACGCCAAGGTGGGCGCATGAGCACCGCGACCGCCACTGCGCTGACGCCGGAACTCGCCGCGAAGGTCGAGCGCCTGGACGCGCTGCTCGCGCAGATCGGTGCCCGCCACGAGAAGGTGAAGTTCGCGAGCAGCCTCGCGGCGGAAGACATGCTGCTGACGCATGCGATCCTGTCGAAGGGCGTGCGAATCGGCATCTTCTCGCTGAACACGGGCCGCCTGCACGCGGAAACGCTCGGCATGATCGACCGGGTGCGCGAGCGTTACGGCTACGAGATCGAGCAGTTCCATCCGCAGCAGGACGCGGTCGACCAGTACGTCGCCGAGCACGGCCTGAACGCGTTCTACGAGAGCGTCGAGCTGCGCAAGTCGTGCTGCCACATCCGCAAGGTCGAGCCGTTGAACCGCGCGCTGTCGGACGTCGGCGCGTGGGTCACGGGCCAGCGCCGCGAACAGTCGGTCACGCGTGCCGAGCTGCACGAGGAAGAACAGGACGAAGCGCGCGGGATCGCGAAGTACAACCCGCTCGCCGACTGGACGGAAAGCGACGTGTGGACGTACCTTAACGCGTTTGACGTGCCGGTGAACCCGCTGCATGCGCGCGGCTACCCGAGTATCGGCTGCGAGCCTTGTACGCGGGCGATCCGTCCCGGCGAGGACAGCCGTGCGGGCCGCTGGTGGTGGGAGTCGCGCGATACGAAGGAATGCGGGCTGCACATCACGACGATCACGCCGATTCCCGCGGATGCCGTTGCCGGCGCCTCGCACTGAAAGCCTGACAAGAAACTGAATATTGCGCCGCCTGCGACAGCGGGCGGCACGAACCCAGAAGAGAAGGACTGAAATCATGAGCACGACGCTCGAGCAATCTGCCTTTGCCCCGCCCGCCGGTGCCGACAACCGCATGGGCCACCTCGACTGGCTCGAAGCCGAGTCGATCCACATCCTGCGCGAACTGGTCGCCGAATGCAGCAAGCCGGCACTGTTGTTCTCGGGCGGCAAGGATTCGGTCGTCGTGCTGCATCTGGCCCTGAAAGCATTCGGCCTCGGCGCGAACCGCAAGACGACGCTGCCGTTCCCGCTCGTGCACATCGACACGGGCCACAACTACGAAGAAGTGATCGACTTCCGCGATCGCCGCGCGAAAGAGCTCGGCGCGGAGCTGGTTGTCGGCCATGTCGAGGATTCGATCAAGCGCGGCACGGTCGTGCTGCGCCGCGAAACCGATTCGCGCAATGCCGCGCAGGCCGTCACGCTGCTCGAGACGATCGAGCAGTACGGCTACACGGCGCTGATCGGCGGCGCGCGCCGCGACGAAGAGAAGGCGCGTGCGAAGGAACGCATCTTCTCGTTCCGCGACGAATTCGGCCAGTGGGATCCGAAGGCGCAGCGCCCGGAACTGTGGAGCCTGTACAACGCGCGCCTGCACAAGGGCGAGCACCTGCGCGTGTTCCCGATCTCGAACTGGACCGAGCTCGACGTGTGGCAGTACATCGCGCGCGAAAACCTCGAACTGCCGTCGATCTATTACGCGCACGAGCGCGAGATCGTGCGCCGCAACGGGCTGCTCGTGCCCGTCACGCCGCTCACGCCGATGCGTGACGGCGAGACGAGCGAGCTCGCGCAGGTGCGCTTCCGCACGGTCGGCGACATTTCCTGCACGTGCCCGGTCGAGAGCGACGCGGACGACGTCGAGAAGATCATCGCCGAGACGGCGGTGACCGAGATCACCGAGCGCGGCGCGACCCGGATGGACGACCAGGCATCCGAAGCCGCGATGGAACAGCGCAAGAAGCAAGGTTATTTCTGAAGCACACGAGGACATTCACATCATGAGCATCATCGAGAACAACGAAGACCTCGGCGTGCTGCGCTTCATTACCGCGGGCAGCGTCGACGATGGCAAGAGCACACTGATCGGCCGCCTGCTGTACGACAGCAAGGCCGTGCTGTCCGACCAGCTGTCCGCGCTGTCGCGCGCGAAGAACAAGCGTACGGTCGGCGACGAGCTCGACCTCGCGCTGCTGACCGACGGCCTCGAAGCCGAGCGCGAGCAGGGCATCACGATCGACGTCGCGTACCGCTACTTCGCGACCGCGAAGCGCAAGTTCATCATCGCCGATACGCCGGGCCACGAGCAGTACACGCGCAACATGGTGACGGGCGCATCGACCGCGCACGCGGCGATCATCCTGATCGACGCGACGCGCGTGACGATCGAGAACGGCGTGGCCGACCTGCTGCCGCAGACCAAGCGCCACAGCGCGATCGTCAAGCTGCTCGCGCTGCAGCACGTGATCGTCGCGATCAACAAGATGGACCTCGTCGACTACAGCGAAGCGCGCTTCAACGAGATCCGCGACGCGTACGTCACGCTCGCGAAGCAGCTCGGCCTGAGCGACGTGCGCTTCGTGCCGGTGTCGGCGCTGAAGGGCGACAACATCGTCGGCGCGAGCGAGCGCATGCCGTGGTACGCGGGCGAGCCGCTGCTCGACGTGCTCGAAGCGCTGCCGGTCGAGACGCAGGCGCATGACGCGCTGCGCTTCCCGGTGCAGTGGGTCGCGCGCCAGGACGGCAGCTCGGCCGACGATTTCCGCGGCTACATGGGCCGTATCGAGTCGGGCGAAGTGAAGGTCGGCGACGCGATCGCCGTGCTGCCGTCGAACCGCACGGCAACGATCGCCGAGATCGTCGCGCCGGTGCCGGGCGGCACCGCGTCCGTTCCGCACGCGTTCGCGGGCCAGACCGTGACGATCCGCCTCGCGGAAGACGTCGACGTGTCGCGCGGCGACATGTTCGTCACGTCCGGCGAGCCGGTCGAGCCGGCGAAGAAGCTCGAAGCCGATCTGTGCTGGTTCGACGAGACGCCGCTGTCGCCGCAGCGCAAGTACCTGCTGAAGCAGACCACCAGCACGGTGTTCGCGAAGATCGGCGGCGTCAAGCAGGTGCTCGACGTGCACACGCTGTCGCACGCGACCGACCGTCACGAGCTGAAGATGAACGACATCGGCCGCGTCGCGCTGACGCTGCAGAAGCCGATCGTTTGCGACACGTACGACGCGCATCCGGGTACCGGCGCGTTCGTGCTGATCGACGAGGCGACGCACCACACGGTCGCCGCAGGGATGATCCGGGCGTTCTCGGCGTAACCGGGAAACCGCGCCGCCTTGAGGCGGCGCGGGCCGGAGCCGACGCCCGCTGGAAGGCGAAGCGACAAACATGGGCAAGGTGTATCTGATCGGAGCAGGGCCAGGCGCGGCCGACCTCATCACGGTGCGCGGCGCGCGGCTGCTCGAGCAGGCGGACGTCGTGCTGCACGACGCGCTCGTCGAGCCCGCGATGCTCGACTACGCGCCGAACGCGCGCCGGATCGCGGTCGGCAAGCGCTGCGGGCAGCGCTCGACCGCGCAGCACTTCATCAACAAGCAGATCGTCGATGCGGCACGCGAGCATGCGTGCGTCGTGCGGCTGAAGGGCGGCGACCCGATGCTGTTCGGTCGCGCCGAAGAGGAGATGCGTGCGCTGGAAGCGGCCGGCATCGACTACGAGGTCGTGCCGGGCATCACCGCGGCGCTGGCCGGCGCCGCGACGCTGAAGCGTTCGCTGACGCTGCGCGGCGTGTCGCGCAGCGTTGCGTTCGCGACGCACAGCCGCGCGCCGGGCAGTGACGAGATCCGCGAAGCTGCGCGCGCCGATTCGATCGTCTACTACATGGGCCGCGACAGCGCACCCGGCATCGCGCAGGAACTGATCGACGCGGGCCGCGCACCGGCGACGCCCGTGGCGATCGTCGAGGCGTGCAGCACCGCGCGCGAGCGCACGCTGACGCTGACGCTCGCGCAGATGGCGGCGGGCGACGCGCAGGCGTGGCTCGATCCCGCGGAACCGAGCCTGCTGATGATCGGCGACGCGTTCGCCGAGCGCGCCGGGCAGGCCAAGGCGGGCGATCCGCTGCGCAATGCCGCCTGAGCGGGATCCGGCTGGAGTCCCAAACGAAAAAAGCGCTGGTGCAAGCCAGCGCTTTTTCTTTGTGGGCCGCGACTGCGTGATTTACGCGTCGTCGCCGATCTGGTCGATGCAGTAGCGCGCGATCGCGTCGAGCACGCCGTCGTCTTCGCCGACGGCCGTCGCGCAGCGGATCTCGACACCCGGATGCGCGGCGCGGCATGCGTCGACGAGCTGCGGCAGGTCGCGGCGGACATGGCCGCCCTGGCCGAAGAACACGGGCACCACGGTGATGTGCGAGCAACCGGCCGCGACCTGCGCGGCGATCGCGTCACCGAGCGACGGCGTCATCAGCTCGAGGAACGCGAGCGACACGTGCGCAGCGGGGGAGGGGGCGCCGCGCAGCCGCGCGGCGAGCCGCTCGAACGGCTCGGCCCAGCGTGGGTCGCGGGCGCCATGGCCGAACAGGACGATGCCGTGCGAACTCATGTCGAAGCCTCCGTCATGACGCGGCGCTCAGTGCCGGTCGACCCACTTGAGCGAGAACAGGCCGAGCGCGAGATAGATCAGGCCCGGCGTCGCCGCGGTGAGCGGCGCGGGCCACGTGTTCAGCGTGCCGATGTGCGAGAACAGCGTATTGAGGAGCTGGAAGCTCATGCCGAGCATGATGCCGCCGAACACCTTCACGCCGACCACGCCCGCACGCGTGTGCAGGTACGCGAACGGCAGCGACAGCACGAGCATCACGAACACCGCGAACGGATACAGCAGCTTGCGCCACAGCGCGATGTCGTAGCGCTGCGTGTCCTGCTGGTTCTCGCGCAAATGCTGGATGTAGCGGAACAGGTTGATGATCGACATGCGTTCCGGCGACACGAGCAGCACCGACAGGATCTGCGGCGTCAGGTCCGAGCGCAGCCGGTATTCGGGCAGCGATACCTGCTGCGACCGGTACACGGGATTCAGCGCGTCGGCCGGCTGGCCGCTGATCGGCTTGATCGGCGTCAGCTCCGTTTCGGTGACGCCCTTCAGCAGCCAGTGGCCGGGCGGCTCGTAGCGGCCCGTCTGCGCGATCCGCACGTTGCGCAGCTCGAATTTCGAATCGAATTCGTAGATGCGCACGTTGCTGATCGTCGAGTCGGGCGACAGGCTGCCGACGTTGACAAAGCGCGTGACCTGCTCGCCGTTTTCACGGGCCGCGAGCGTGTCCTTCACCCACACGCCCGACTGGAAGTTCGACGACACCGACGCGCCGAGCGCCTGCAGCCGCACGCGTTCGGACAGCTGGTCGGCGTACGGGCCGACGAATTCGCCGATCAGGTAGGTGACGATCACGAGCGGCACGCCGATCTTCAGCAGCGAGCGCAGCGCCTGGTTGGTCGCGAGGCCCGACACGCGGAAGATCGTGAATTCCGAGTTCGCGGCCATCTGCGCGAACACGTAGATCGCGCTGATCAGCGCGGCGACCGGGATGATCTCGTAGAAGCGCGACGGGGTCTGCAGCGCGACGCGCAGCACCGCGTAGCCGAACTTGTAGTTGCCGTGCCCGACCGAGTTCAGTTCGCTGATCAGGTCGAAGAAGAAGAACAGGCCCGAGAACGCGAACAGGATGAAGACGAACGTGACGTAGATCTGTCGCGCGAAGTACTTTTCATAGAGCCGCATCGATCATGCTCCCGAGCGGCCGAACAGCGCGCGTGTAAACAGCGGACGATTGCGCACGCGCAACCAGAAGATCACGGCGACGATCACCGCGACGACCAGATGCAGGCCGACCAGGCCGACGCCGAACGACATCTTGCCCTGCTCGATCTGCGACTGCACCACGTTCAGCAGGTTCGAGTACGTGAGGTAGATCAGCACGGCCATCACGAGGTTGATCGTGCGGCTGCGGCGCGGGTTCTGGTACGACAGCGGAATGCCGAGCACCAACAGGTTGATCGCGATCAGCGGCAGCCCCGCGCGCCACGCGAATTCCGCGAGGTTGTCGCGCGTCGGGTTGCGCAGCAGGTCCAGGGTGGGTGTGCTGTTGGTGGTCGGCACGTTGGTGACCGGCGTGCTCGTGATCTTCACGCCGTAGCGCTCGAACTCCATGATCTTGAAGTTCGGCTGGCCGGGCGTGCCGTCGTAGCGGCGGCCGTCCTCCAGGACGACGAAGCGGCTACCGTCGTGCGTTTCCGTATGGCCCGTCTGCGACACGACCACGTTGACCTTGCCGTTCTCGGTCGAGGTCACGAACACGTTCTGTACCTTGCTCTGGTCGGGCGTCATCTTCTCGATGAAGAACACGCGGTGGTTCGCGGCCGACTCGCGGAACTGGCCCGGCGCGAGCAGCGAAATCTCGTCGCGCTGCTGGAAGCGCGCCTTGATCATCTTGCTCTGCTGGTTCGACCACGGCCAGCCGACGAACGCGAAGAAGGCGATCAGCAGCACGATCGGCGTGGCGAACACGCCGATCGGCTTGATGAGGCGCGTGAGGCTTACGCCCGACGCGAGCCACACGACCATTTCGGAGTCCCGGTACCACCGGGTCAGCACGAACAGGATCGACACGAACAGCGTGACGACGAGCATCACGGCGAGGTAGCCGATCACGGTGAGGCCGATCAGCACGAGGACGTCCCGCGGATCGATTTCACCGGACGCGGCGTAGCCGACGATGCGGATCATCATCGTCGTGAGCATGATCGTGAGCAGCACCATGAACACGGCGCCAGCCGTATACGCAAGCTCGCGCTGGAGGGAGCGTTCGAAGATCATTCTTGATGAGAAGAGGGCGGGAGGCTGCGCACGCGTGGTGGAGCGCTCGCGCCGCCACGGGAAAAATAGCGGATAATTGCGGCTTTCATCCTTAGCCCAGATTTTATCCGAGGACAAGCGCGATGGACTTTAGCATAAAAGGCTGTGATTGGAGCAAAGGCGAGGCCAAGGGGTTCCTGACCGGGAAGTCCGACTGCATCGTGCTCGGCATCTTCGAGGCGCAGACCCTCTCGGGCGCGGCGCTCGACATCGACACGGCCACCAAGGGGCTGATTTCGCGCGTGGTGAAGGCCGGCGACATGGACGGCAAGCGCGGCAAGACGCTGTTCCTGCACGAAGTGTCGGGCATCGGCGCGTCGCGCGTGCTGCTCGTCGGCCTCGGCAAGCAGGATGCTTTCAATCAGAAAGCCTATAACGATGCCGTGACGGCCGCATGGCGCGCGCTGCTGGCGACCAAGGTCGTCCAGGTCACGTTCACGCTCGCGCAACTGCCGGTCGACGAGCGCAGCTCCGACTGGGGCGTGCGCGCGGCGATTCTCGCGCTGCGCAACGAGACCTACCGCTTCACGCAGATGAAGAGCAAGCCGGAACCGGCGTCGCATACGCTCAAGCGCGTCGTGTTCAGCGTCGATCCGTCCGACGAAAAGGCCGCGAAGGTCGCGGTCAAGCAGGCCGTCGCGCTCGCGAACGGGATGGATCTCACCCGCGACCTCGGCAACCTGCCGGGCAACGTCTGCACGCCGACCTACCTCGGCAACACCGCGAAGAAGATCGCGAAGGATTGGGGCCTGAAGGCGGAAGTGCTCGGGCTCAAGCAGATCCAGGCGCTGAAGATGGGCTCGTTCCTGTCGGTCGCGCGTGCGTCGGTCGAGCCGCCGCAGTTCATCGTGCTGCATTACCAGGGCGCCGCCGCGAAGGCCGCGCCGGTCGTGCTGGTCGGCAAGGGCATCACGTTCGACACGGGCGGCATCTCGCTGAAGCCGGGCGAGGGCATGGACGAGATGAAGTACGACATGTGCGGCGCCGGTTCCGTGCTCGGCACGATGCGTGCGGTCGCCGAGATGGGGCTGAAGATCAACGTCGTCGCGATCGTGCCGACCTGCGAGAACATGCCGGGCGGCAACGCGACGAAGCCGGGCGACATCGTCACCAGCATGAAGGGCCTGACGATCGAGGTGCTGAATACCGACGCCGAAGGCCGCCTGATCCTGTGCGACGCGCTCACGTATGCCGAGCGCTTCAAGCCGGCCGCCGTGATCGACGTTGCCACGCTGACGGGCGCGTGCGTGATCGCGCTGGGCGGCCACAACAGCGGCCTGTTCTCGACGGACGACGCACTCGCGGGCGAACTGCTCGACGCGTCGCGCGAAGCGAACGACCCGGCATGGCGCATGCCGCTCGACGACGAGTACCAGGATCAGCTGAAGTCGAACTTCGCGGATCTCGCGAACATCGGCGGGCGTCCGGCCGGCGCCGTGACGGCCGCGTGCTTCCTGTCGCGCTTCACCGACAGCTATCCGTGGGCCCACCTCGACATCGCGGGCACCGCATGGAAGGGTGGCGCGGCGAAGGGCGCGACGGGCCGTCCGGTGCCGTTGCTCGCGCAGTTCCTGATCGACCGCGCCGGCCAGTGATGGCGGTGCTGACGACGATGCGGGTGCACGGGCGATGACGCGGATCGATTTCCACTCGAACGTCGGCGATTCGCTCGAGTACGCGTGCCGGCTGCTGCGCAAGGCCTACCAGGCCGGGCAGCCGGTCGTCGTGCTCGCCGAGCCCGCGCGCCTGCGCGCGCTCGACGAGCGGCTCTGGACGTTTTCGCCGCTCGATTTCATCCCGCATTGCGGTGTCGACAGCGAGCACGCAGCCGGCACGCCGATCGTGCTGGCCGCGGATCTCGACCGCGCACCGCATCATCACGTGCTGCTGAACCTCGGCGCAGCCGTGCCCGCGCAGTTCGCCCGCTTCGAGCGCCTGCTCGAAGTGGTCGGCAACGCGCCGGACGAGCTGGCCGCGGGCCGCGACCGCTACCGGTTCTACCGCGACCGCGGCTACGCACTGAACAACTACAAGCAGGGCGGCTAGCCGCAACCGTCGACGGAGTGTTCCCGTGACCGAAGCCGATTCATCCTCGATCCCGACGCTGACCGACGTGCTGGTGCCGGGCAAGCCGGTGCCGGCGCGCTCGATCGCGCCCGCTGTGCCGCAACCGCCCGCCAGTGCGGCGATTCCGGTGCTCACCGACGTGGTCGCCCCGCACACCGCGAGTGCGGCGTCGGCCGATTCCGTTCAAAGTGAACTTGACCCCGATTCCGTCGTGGTCGAACCCGTGCCGACGCCGCACGTGCCGGCGGTCGAACTGCCGGGCGACGTGGCGACCGCTGCTGCGGCTTCCATGGGCGAGACCGATGCGCCGGCCGAACCCGGCGCCGCGGAGCATGTGGTGGCCGAAGATTCGGCGGCGATGAGTGCGCCGCTGCAATCGTCGCTGGCCGACGACGATGTGCCGCAACACGCGTTTGCCGCGGTGGCGCATGAGGCGGTCGGGCACGCGCATGAAGCGCATATGCCGGAGGCCGTCGTACCGGCCGCCGCGCCGCAGCCGGCTGCGCAGGCCGCAGCTGGCCTGACGCCGGAAGATGCGCAGCACATCGCCGAGCGCCTGCGCAATCGCCTGACGAACTATCTGACCGGGGAAGGGCGCGACGCCATCGAGGCCCGTTGTCGCGATGCGCTGCATGAGCATTCGGCCTGGCTGGTCGGCCAGATCACGCGCGAAGTGGCGCTGGCGCTGGAAACCGAGGTGATGGACTGGGTTCGCGACGCGGTCGACGAAGAGATCGCACGCCGCCGCGCCGGTCACTCAGGTTGAGTGCGCGGTCGTTCCGGCGGAAAACGGGGAGCGATTCCAGTAAGGGGCGGTGAAGCGGCCAGCGAGGTTTGAGCCAGCCCGGCCAGGCCCGCCTGTCGGCAGAGTCCCGCACGGGGGCCATTCCCGCCCAGGGTGTCCGGTCAGCGCACCGACAGCACCCATTGCGCGAGCGTGTGGGCTTCGCTGTTCGTCAGTTGCGTATTGGCGGGCATCGGCACGCTGCCCCATACGCCGACGCTGCCTTTCACGATCGACTGGGCAAGGTAATCGACGGCGTCGCCGCGCGCCGCATACTTGCCGGCGATGTCGCGGAACGACGGGCCCATCAGCGGCTTGCCGATCGCGTGGCAGGCCATGCAGTTCTTGCGCTGGGCAAGCGCGAGCCCGTCGGCCTGGTCGGCACGCGCCGCCGCCGCGCTGCCGATCAGCAGCGTGGCGAGCAGGACGCGCAATATCGAGTGTTTCATGCGGTTCTCCGCCGGCGGGGACGGCCGGCTACATGGTCCGCGCATTATAAAAGCAAAGGGAAAGCGCGTTTTGCGCGTTCCCCCTGCGGCCATGTTTATCGGGGTCACATGTTTTGACGCGCGAGCGTCAACCCGTGACGGCACCCTTGTTCGCGGGCCGCGCAAGCGCCGCGAATTTCGCGAGCACGCCGCGTGTGTAGCGCGGCGCCGGCTGCTGCCATGCGGCGCGGCGCCGCGCGAGTTCCGCGTCGTCGACGTTCAGCTGCAGCACCAGCCGGTGTGCGTCGATCGTGATCGAGTCGCCTTCCTGCACGAGCGCGATCGTGCCGCCGACGAACGCCTCGGGCGCGACGTGGCCGACCACCATCCCCCAGGTCCCGCCCGAGAAACGGCCGTCCGTGATGAAGCCGACCGATTCGCCGAGCCCCTTGCCGATGATCGCGGACGTCGGTGCGAGCATTTCCGGCATGCCGGGGCCACCCTTCGGGCCGAGGTAGCGCAGCACGAGGATGTCGCCGGCGCGGATCCGGTCGCCGAGAATCGCATCCATCGCGCTCTGCTCGTCGTCGAACACGCGTGCCGGGCCCGTGATCACCGGGTTCTTCAGGCCGGTGATTTTCGCGACCGCGCCGTCTTCCGCGAGATTGCCTTTCAGGATGGCCAGGTGGCCTTCCTTGTACAGCGCACGGTCGATCGGGAAGATCACGTCCTGGTCCGCGCGCGGCACACCGGGCACGTCCTGCAGTTCTTCGCCGATCGTACGGCCGGTGATCGTCATGCAGTCGCCGTGCAGCAGCCCCGCGTCGAGCAGGATCTTCAGCACCTGCGGAATCCCGCCGGCCCGGTGCAGGTCGGTCGCGACGTACTTCCCCGACGGCTTCAGGTCGCAGATCACGGGCACGCGCTTGCGGATGCGCTCGAAGTCCTCGATCGTCCAGTCGACCTCGGCCGCGTGCGCGATCGCGAGATAGTGCAGCACCGCGTTGGTCGAGCCGCCCGTCGCCATGATCACCGACACCGCATTCTCGATCGATTCCTTCGTGATGATGTCGCGCGGCTTCAGGTCGCGCTTCACGGCTTCGACGAGCACGCGCGCCGATTCGGCGGCCGAGTCGACCTTCTCCTGGTCGGGGTTCGCCATCGTCGATGAATAGAGCAGCGACATCCCGAGCGCCTCGAACGACGAGCTCATCGTGTTGGCGGTGTACATCCCGCCGCACGACCCCGACGTCGGGCAGGCGTTCTGCTCGACGCCTTCGAAATCCTCCTGCGACATCCGGCCCGCGGTGAATTCGCCGACCGCCTCGAACGACGACACGATCGTCAGGTCCCGGCCTTTCCAGTTGCCGGGGCGGATCGTGCCGCCGTACACGTAGATGCCCGGCACGTTCAGCCGCGCGAGCGCAATCATCCCGCCCGGCATGTTCTTGTCGCAGCCGCCGACGACGACCACGCCGTCCATCCATTGCCCCTGCACGCAGGTTTCGATGCAGTCGGCGATCACCTCGCGCGACACGAGCGAGTACTTCATGCCTTCGGTACCCATCGACATGCCGTCCGAAATCGTCGGCGTGCCGAAGATCTGCGGGTTTGCGCCGGACGCCTTCACGGCCGCGACGGCCGCGTCCGACAGGCGCTGCAGGCCGGAATTGCACGGCGTGATCGTCGAATGGCCGTTCGCGATGCCGACCATCGGCTTGTCGAAATCGTCCTTCTGGTAGCCGAGTGCGTAATACATCGAGCGGTTCGGCGAGCGGGCCACGCCCTGCGTGATGTGCTTCGAGCGACGGTTGTAAGCCATGGGGGACTCCATCGTTGTCTGGGCAACGCCGCTGAACGGCGCGCCGGTTCGGATCAATCAAGAATGGAGTGTCCGGATTGGGATGTCCAATATATTATTTGTCGCTTATTAAGTCGTTTTTCGAATGAGAGAGCCATGGCCGATCCGACTCCCGACCTGCGCCAGTGGCGCTATTTCGCGACCGTCGCCGACGAGCGCCATTTCGGCCGCGCGGCCGAACGCCTGTCGATGACGCAGCCGCCGCTATCGCAGGCGATCCGCGCGCTCGAGGATGCGCTCGGCGTCGCGCTGTTCGTGCGCACCAAGCGCTCGGTGGCGCTGACGGCGGTTGGCGCGGCGCTGTTGCCCGACGTGCGCCGGCTGCTTGCGTCGGCCGATGCGTTGCCGCCGCTTGCGCGACGGCTCGCACGCGGCGAGGCCGGCTCGCTGTCGCTCGCGTTCGTGTCGACCGCCGATTACGGGCTGCTGCCTTCGCTGCTGCGGGCGTTCGGCGCGCGCTATCCGCAGGTGCGGCTGCAACTCGCGGAGGCGACGAGCGACGTGCAGATCGATGAACTCGTCGCCGGCCGCATCGATGCGGGGCTCGTCATTCCGCCGGTGCCGCCGCGCCACGCGGCCGGGTTGTCGTACCTGCCCGTCGTGCGCGAGCCGCTGGTGGTGGCGATGCCGGCGGCAGCGAGCGACGCGCCCGAAGACGAGCCTGTCCATCTCGCGGAGGTCGCCGCGTTGCCGCTCGTGATCTTTCCGCGTCGTTTGGCGCCCGGCTTTTATGACATCATTACGGGCTGCTACGGCGCGGCGGGGGAAACCCCGCGCATCGGCCAGGAGGCGATCCAGATGCAGACGATCGTCAGCCTCGTGTCGGCCGGCATGGGCGTCGCACTGGTGCCGCAATCGCTGCGTAACCTGCGGCGCACCGGCGTGGTCTACCGGCCGCTCGCCGGTCACGCGCCGGTCGTCGAGACGGGCCTCGTGTGGCGCACCGGCGACGTGAGCCCCGTGCTGGCCGGCTTCATCGACGTCGTGCGCGCGCAGGGCGTCGCCACATGACGTGAACGATGACGCGCCGGTGCCGTCCAAAGCGCGGTGCTGCGCGTTTGCGACGGCCGTACCGCATTCGAAAACTTCTTCGCTAACCCATGATCATTCACCCGAATTTCGACCCCGTTGCGATCCATCTCGGGCCGCTGGCCGTGCGCTGGTACGGGCTCATGTATCTCGTCGGCTTCATTGCGGCGATCGTCGTCGGCCGGATCCGCCTGAAGCTGCCGCACGTCGCGGCGCAGGGCTGGACCGCGAAGGACATCGACGACATGATGTTCTACGGCGTGCTCGGCACCGTGCTCGGCGGCCGGCTCGGCTATGTGCTGTTCTACAAGGCCGATTTCTACTTCTCGCATCCGCTCGACGTGTTCAAGGTGTGGGAAGGCGGCATGTCGTTTCACGGCGGCTTCCTCGGCGTGACGCTCGCGATGGTGCTGTTCGCGTGGCAGCGCAAGCGCCACTGGCTGCAGGTCACCGATTTCGTCGCGCCGATGGTGCCGGCGGGGCTCGCGGCCGGGCGGCTCGGCAACTTCATCAACGGCGAACTGTGGGGCCGCGTGACCGATCCGTCCGCACCGTGGGCGATGCTGTTCCCGGGCGCGATGCGCGACGATGCGGCATGGTTGCCGAAGCATCCGGAGCTCGTCGAGAAGTGGCATCTCGCCGACGTGTTCATGCAATACCAGATGCTGCCGCGCCATCCTTCGCAGCTCTATGAAATCGCGCTCGAGGGCATCGCGCTGTTCTTCGCGCTGTTCTTCTTCTCGCGCAAGTCGCGGCCGATGGGCGCGATCTCCGCGCTGTTCCTGATCGGCTACGGCCTCGCACGTTTCACGGTCGAGTTCGCGCGCGAGCCCGACGACTTCCTCGGCCTGCTTGCGCTCGGCCTGTCGATGGGGCAGTGGCTGTCGCTGCCGATGATCCTCACGGGCATCGCCTTGATGGTCTGGGCGTATCGCCGCCGCGCGGCGCATGCCGCTGCATGATGTGATGCCGATGCACGTGCGATCGGCGCGTGCATCGACAATGCGCACGCAAATGAAAAACGCCGGCCCTCGGGCCGGCGTTTTTCATTTCGGACTGCCGTGCGCTGCGCGTTACTTCATCTGCACGGAGCCGTTGACGGTGACCGACACGGTGGCCTTGCCGCCTTCGACCGCGATCGGCGCACTCATCTTTGCGCTGTCCATCGGCGCCGCGGCCATTGCCATCATGCGCGGGTACGGCTGCACGTTGCGGCCGCCGCCGACGTTCACGTCGCGGATCGTGTAGCTGCTGTAGCCGAATGCCTTCGCGGCTTCGTCCGCGCGGGCGCGGAACGACTTGATCGCTTCGGTCGTCAGCTTCTGCTCGGCCGCGCGCTGCGCTTCGGGCGACAGCGAGAACTCGACGTTCGCGACCTGCATCAGGTTCGACAGCTGGCCCGCAAGCTTCGACGCTGCGGCGAAATCGCGCGATTCGAGCGCGACCTCGGTGCGGCCGCGCCATGCGGAGATCTTGCCGTCACGATCGGTGCTCGGATAGACGGAGAATGCGCCCGTGTGTGCGGTGACGCCCGACACGCCCTTCGCCTGCGACAGGGCTGCGTCGGCGCGCTGGTTCAACTGCGCGGTGAGGCTGCCCGGATCCTTGGCCTGCTGCTCGTAGAACAGCGTGATGTGGATGATGTCCTGCGGTACGTCGGCGCTGGCCTGCGACGACAGCGACAGCACGCCTGCCGGCTCCGGAAAGTGCGGGTTCGCGGATTGCGCGTGCGCGGCGGGCGACGCGAGCGTCAGCGCGACGGGAACGGCGGCGGCAAGGGCGAGCGACAGCGCGAGTGCGGATTTCTTGGTCATTGTTGGACTCCTTGTGCGAGGGCGTGCACGCGGATTGCGCGCGCACGACGCGGGCGGGCCGCGCGACGAAAAAAACGACAGCCGGCCCGATCGGCCGGCAGCGGTTGCTTAGGCTGCGCGAAAGTACCGCGAGTTCCGTGACGGCGGCGCGTACTGACCAGATTTGACCTTTGGCGTGCGCCTACTTCATCAGCTTTTCGGTGATGAAGCGCCATTCGGCGCGCGTGACGGGCGTGATCGACAGCCGGTTGCCGCGCGCGAGCACGCGCATGTCGGCGAGTTCGTCGTGTTCGCGCAGCGCCGCAAGCGGCACGAGCGGCGATTTTTTTACGTAGCGCACGTCGACGAGCAGCCAGCGCGGCGCTTCCTGATTCGACTTCGGGTCGTAATAGGGGCTTTGGGGATCGAACTGCGTGGGATCGGGGTAGGGCGTCGACGACACTTCGGCGAGGCCCGCGATGCCCGGCTCGGGGCAGCTCGAGTGATAGAACAGCACGCCGTCGCCGATCTTCATCGTGTCGCGCATGAAATTGCGCGCCTGATAGTTGCGCACGCCGGTCCACGGCAGCGAGCGCTGCGGTGCGTTGGCGAGATCGTCGATGCTTGCTTCGTCCGGTTCGGACTTCATCAGCCAGTATTGCATGGATCGTGATCGACGCAGAAAGAGGCTGCTACAAAAGAAAACGGCACCGGGCTTCGCCCGATGCCGTTGGATAGGCCCCCGCCTTGGCCGCTAGGCCGGCATCCTGAACCTGGGGTTCAGAATTGGTCGCAGTTAGCAGCACTTCGGGTACATCAGACAGAGTGACGCGCGCGCCCGTGCTACAAATTTCCGCAACCGTGCACATGGCATTGGTTCAAGGAATATATGACCTTGGCGAACCAGGCAGGGAAGCTGACTGAACTGTGTTTCGTTGCGCCAATTTGACCACCGTTGATCGCCGAGATCAAGGGGAATCGACGCATCGATCAAACGTTACTGCGTCTCGTGCTGTGCGAGCACCGCGCCGAGCTGTTCGTTCATCTGGTGCATTGTACGACGGATTTCTTCCGCCGGAAATGCTTCACCGTGCCGCACGCTCGTTTGCAGCCGCAGCAATTCGGACGCGAGCGACAGCGCCGCCATCACGGCGATGCGATCGGTGCCGCGTACCGAGCTGTTCGAGCGGATTTTCGACATTTCGGCGTCGACGCGCGCGACCGCTTCGAGCAGCGCCGCTTCGGTCTCGGCCGAACAGGCGAGACGATAGGGCTGACCGAGAATCGAGACTTCGATCTGCTTGGTGCTCATGCATGTTCTCCGTGGCTGGCCGCGTCATCGCCATCCGCACGCGCCTGTGCATCCAGCAGGTCGAGCTGGTTGTCGGCTTGCTCCGCGTTTTTCGAGCGCGGGAGCTTTTCGAGAATCGCGTTCAGTTTCACCTGGGCGTCGTCGATCTTTGCCGACAAAGTGTCGCGCTCGGCTGCGAGCGCATTACGTTCGTCGCGCAGTTGCGCGAGTTCCGTGCGGACTGCGTCCGCATCCGCGCGCAATTGCGCGACCTGCTCCTCGAGCGCGAGCCGTTCCGAGTGATAGCGCTTGTTCAGCGAAATCAGACGGCCAATATTTTGAGATAGGGTTTCGAGTTCGTTGAGCATTTGCTGCGTCCTCTAAAGACCCAGCATTTTAGCGCGGAATAACGCGCAATCCGACATCTGTAACGTTTCCAGTCGTAACACCCCTGCTTCTTGCCGCGAATCAGCGCTTCCCATGCGTGTCCGGACGCTTCCTTGACGCTCGCGCGACCCGCTCCTAAACTGGCGCCGCCTCGGTGCTCGCGCGTGGAACGCGCGGTTAAACGGGAAGCAGGGCGTGGGCGCCGGAAGCCCGCCAACCTGCGCTGCCCCCGCAACGGTAAGCGGCCGCGTCCCGTGACGCAGGCCGGCTCGGGCGCGTTTCGCGTGCAGGTCGTGCATGCGGACGCGGGCCACTGCGCGTCATCGCGCGGGAAGGCGAGCCGGACCGCCGCCAGCCCGGATACCGGCCGAGACGGGAAGCCCGCACGGGCTTCGTGACGCGCGGCCTGCGGGGAGGCGGGGCGCGCAATGCTTCATGGAATCTTCTTCGATGCTGACCCCAATCGTCCGCGCGGCGCTCAAGTCACGACCGGCCGGCAGCCGCAAGCAGGTGCGCCGCACGTCGTGTGCGGCGCCGCGCGCGGCATGAGCGCCGCACGCGCCACCGCGATCTGGGCCGCGCTGGCTGTGGCGGTCGCGTTGCTGTTCGTCGCGTCGCTGTCGATCGGCAGTGTGCCGATGTCGCCATGGCAGGCGCTCGCGTCGCTCGTGCCGCATGGCGGCGACGCGCTGTTCGCCGATATCGTCCGCACGCTGCGCCTGCCGCGCGCGCTCGCGGGCTTTGCATGCGGCGCGCTGCTCGCGCTATCCGGTGCACTGCTGCAGGTGCTGTTGCGCAACCCGCTCGCGGAGCCGTACGTGCTCGGCGTGTCGGGCGGTGCGGCCGGTTTCGCGCTCGTCGCGATGATCGCGGGCGGCGCGTGGTGGCTCGTCGATGCGTCGGCGTTCGCCGGTTCGCTCGTGTCGGTCGCGCTCGTGCTCGGTCTCGCGCGCCGCGAGCTGTGGCGCGGCGAGTCGCGCGACGCGTCGCCTCGGCTGTTGCTCACGGGCGTCGTGATCGCGGCGGGGTGGGGCGCGCTCGTCACACTGCTGCTGTCGCTCGCGCCCGAAGCACGGCTGCGCGGGATCATCTTCTGGCTGACGGGCGACCTGAACGGCGTGACCGCGCCGTGGTTCGCGTGGGGTGCGTTGTTGCTGGCCGCATGCGTCGCGCTGCCGGCCGCGCCGCAACTGAACGTGCTGCTGCGCGGCGACGCGACCGCGCTCGCGCTCGGTGTGCCCGTTGCGCGCCTGCGCGTGCGGATCTATCTCGTCGCGTCGCTGGCCGCCGCGGCCGCGGTGACGACAGCCGGCACGATCGGCTTTGTCGGCCTCGTCGTGCCGCATGCGCTGCGGCTCGCCTTCGGCAACGACCAGCGGATGCTGCTGCCGGCCGCGATGCTCGCGGGCGGCGGCGGCGTGATGGCGGCTGACCTGCTCGCACGCACCGCGATCGCGCCCGCGCAACTGCCGGTCGGCGTGATGACCGCATTGATCGGCGTGCCGGTGTTCCTGTGGATGTTGTTGAGGAGGCCGATGCGATGACGGGGGCCGCACTGCATGCCACCACTGGCGACATGAACTACGCGGCCGTCAACCTGACGCTGAAGGCCGGCGCGCGCACGCTGCTCGATGGCTTCACCCGGGCGTTCCGTCCCGGCGAGATCTGGTGCGTCGCCGGGCCGAACGGCGCGGGCAAGACGACGCTGCTTGCAACCCTCGCCGGGCTGCAGCCGCCGGCCGGCGGACGGGTCGAGATCGACGGCCGGCCGCTTGCCGCGTGGCCACCCGAGCAGCTCGCGCAGCGCCGCGCGCTGATGCCGCAGCAACTGCACGACGCATTCAGCGCGACCGTGTTCGACACGGTGCTGCTCAACCGCTTCCCGTATCTCGGCGGCTGGGGCTGGGAGCGCGACGGCGACCGCGCGGCCGCGCGCGACGCGCTGGCGACATTCGACCTGACCGCGCTCGCGTCGCGCGACGTGCTGTCGCTGTCGGGCGGCGAGCGTCAGCGCGTCGCGCTGGCCGCGACGCTGTGCCAGGACGCGCCGCTGATGCTGCTCGACGAACCGCTCGCGCATCTCGACCTGCATCACCAGATCGATTGCCTGACCGCGCTGGCCGCATGGCTCGACGCGGGCCCGCGCACGGTGCTGTTCTCGTGCCATGATCTGAATCTCGCGCGGCGTTTCGCGACGCATGCGCTGTTGCTCGACGGCCGCGGCCACGCGTGGGCCGGCCCCGTGCACGACGTACTGACACCCGAGCGCGCAAGCGATGCGTTCGGTTATCCGCTCGTGCTGATCCGCGAGAACGGCCGCGATGCACTGCTGCCGGCGTGGCCCGAGCGACAATGACCTTTCCTTTTTCGATGCGCGGCGCACGCCGCGCCAACGACCCGGCTCCTCGATGACGACCCCGACCCCCTTCCCGCCCGAAATCGCGCCGCTCGACGATGTGCTGCGCAAGCGCCTGCAGCACGTGATCGACCACAAGACCAAGCCGCCCGGCAGCCTCGGCCAGCTCGAGGCGGTCGCGCTGCAGATCGGCCTGATCCAGCACACCGAGCGGCCGGTCGTGAAGCGTCCCGTGATGATCGTGTTTGCCGGCGATCACGGGATTGCCGCCGAGGGCGTGAGTCCTTATCCGCAAGCGGTGACCGCACAGATGGTCGCGAACTTCCTCGCCGGCGGCGCGGCGATCAACGCATTCTCGGGCGTCGCGCAGAGCACGCTCGAGATCGTCGATGCGGGCGTCGCGTCGCCGTTGCCGGTGTCGGACCGGCTGGTGTCGCTGCCGGTCGCACGCGGCACGCGCAACTTCGCGGCGGAGCCGGCGATGACGCGCGACGAGGCGATGACGGCGCTCGCGGCCGGCGCGGCGCGCGTGCGCCTGCATGCGTCGCTCGGCACGAACGTGATCGGCTTCGGCGAGATGGGGATCGCGAACACGTCGTCGGCCGCGTGCCTGATGAGCCGCCTGCTCAGCGTGCCGATCGACGCGTGCGTCGGGCGCGGCACGGGCCTCGACGACCAGGGCCTCGCGCACAAGCGCGCGGTGCTCGGCCGTGCGCTCGTCAAGCATTCGCACGCGATTGCGCCGCTCGACGTGCTCGCGACGTTCGGCGGCTTCGAGATCGCGATGATGACGGGCGCATATCTCGCGGCCGCAAGCGAGCGGATGACGATCCTGGTCGACGGCTTCATCGCAACGGCTGCACTGCTCGTCGCCGAGCGCATCGCGCCCGGCGTGCGCGACTACTGCGTGTTCTCGCATACGTCGCACGAGGCCGGGCATCGGCGCATGCTCGAGCATTTCGGCGCGAAGCCGCTGCTCGCGCTCGACCTGCGGCTCGGCGAAGGCACGGGCGCGGCGCTCGCGCTGCCGCTCGTGCGTGCGGCGGCGGCGTTTCTCACGGAAATGGCGAGCTTCGAATCCGCCGGCGTCGACAATCGTGACGCCTGATCGCGCGCGCGGCGTGCGGGCCGAACTGCGCTACTTCTTCGTCGCGCTCGGCTACTTCACGCGCGTGCCGGTGCCGCGCTCGATCGGCTACGCGGCCGGCGATCTCGATCAGGCCGCGCGTTATTTTCCGCTCGTCGGCGCATGCGTCGGCGCTTGGGGCGCGCTCGTGTATCTCGTCGCGTTGCGCGTGCTGCCCCCGTCGATCGCGGTCGGGCTGTCGATGGCCGCGACGCTGCTCGCGACCGGTGCATTCCACGAAGACGGCCTCGCCGACAGTTGCGATGCGTTCGGCGGCGGCTATACGCGCGACGACGTGCTGCGCATCATGCACGACTCGCGGATCGGCACGTTCGGCGCGGTCGCACTCGTGATCTCGCTCGGCGTGAAATGGCAGGCGCTTGCGTCCATGCTGCCGTTGCGTGCTGCGTGGACGATGATCGCCGCGCACGCGGCGAGCCGCGCGGCGGCGGTGAGCTTGCTGATGACGCTCGACTACGTGCGGCCCGAAGGCAAGGCGAAACCGGTCGCGCAACGGATGGGCGCACGCGCGGCTTGCGTCGCGGCACTGTTTGGATTGCCCTGGCTGTTCTGGCCCGACTGGCGCATGGGCGTCGCCGCATGCGGTGCGCTCGTGCTCGTGCGCGCATGGGCCGCCCGCTATTTCGTGAAGCGGATTGGCGGCTATACAGGTGACTGTCTCGGCTTCACGCAGCAACTGTGCGAACTGGCGCTCTATCTCGTGGTGCTCGGATGGACGTCGTCCTGATCCGTCATCCTGCCGTCGGCGTCGAGCCGGGCATCTGCTACGGACGCAGCGACGTGCCGCTCGCCGCGCCGGCCGACGCCGGTGCGCAGGCCGTGCACGCACATCTGTCGGCGCTCCGCGCGCCCCTTCCTGAACATGTCTGGACGAGCCCGCTGACGCGCTGCGCGTCGGTTGCGGAACGGCTCGCGCAGGCATGCGGCGTGCCGTTGCGGCGCGATGCCGACTGGCAGGAAATGGATTTCGGCGCGTGGGAAATGCGGCGCTGGGACGATATCGATCGCACGGCGCTCGATGCGTGGGCGGCCGACCTGATGCATGCGTGTGCGCATGGCGGCGAAAGCGTCGCGCGGTTTGCCGCGCGGGTCGCGGGGCGGGCCGATGCCGTGGCGCAATTCGATCGTCCGCAATGGGCGGTCACGCATGCGGGGGTGATCCGCGCGTTTGCATCGCATGTGCTGCGCGTGCCGCTCGATACGCTGTTGTCTCGGCCCGTACCGACAGGTGGTGTTGTCTGGCTGCGTGCGGATGCTGCCACGCGAACGTGGGAAGTGGTGCACTGGGACGAATAGGTGCGCTGGCGTCCGCATGTGAGCGACGCAGCGCGTGGTCAATCCGTCTCAGGCAACTGACGCGCGATGAACGCGCGAGCCGCCGGAAATCAGCGCGGGCGCCGCGCACGCGCGGCATCGAGGTCTTCACACAGCGCGGCCGCGCCCTGCGCGATCCGCGGCGACGGCCGCGTCAGCAGATCACCGTCGATTGCGAACAGGTTGTTGCGCGCCACGGCCGTCAGCGCGGGCCACGCGCGCCAGCGCGCCAGGCTCGGCAGCGGTTCGTCCGAGCGCGTCGTACCCGCGCTGGTCGTCACGATGGCCTCCGGATTGACCGCGAGCACGGCCTCGTCGGTGACGGTCGGCACGAGCGGCTTGAGCGATGCGAACACGTTGCGGCCGCCGCACAGCTCGATCACGTCGTTGATCAGGTGCGCGCCATTGAGCGTCATCAGCGGCCGATCCCAGACCTGGAAGAACATCGTGACTGGCGCTCGCGCCGAGTAACGCGTGCGCAGCGCCGCGATGTCGCGCGTATAGGCGGCCGCGGCCGCATCGGCCGCCGGCTGCGTGCCGAGCAGCGTGCCGAGCCGGCGCAGCGACGCCGATACGTCGTCGAGATGCTTCGGTTCGCTGAAAAACAGTGGGATGTGCAGCGCGCGCAGTGCATCGGTCTGCCGCTCGGCGTTGCCGTGCCGCCAGACGATGATCAGGTCGGGCTTCAGCGCGGCGATCCGTTCGAGGTCGAGCGCCTTGTTGTCGCCGACGCGCGGTATCGCTTGTGCGGCGGGCGGATAGTCGCTGTACGTGACGGTGCCGACGAGCTTCGCGCCGCCGCCGGCCGCATAGACCAGCTCGGTCGCGTGCGGCGCGAGGCTGATCACGCGCTGCGCGGGCGCAGGCAGCGTGACGGTATTGCCGGCGTCGTCGCGCGTCGTGACATCGGCGTGGACGAGCGGTGCGTAAGCGAGTGCGGTCAGCATCGCGACCGGCGTCAGCCGGCGAAACATGCGCAGGCTCATGCGGATTCCCGTTGCAGCAGCGGCACGCAGTGCGCGAGCGCGTCGCCGAGGCGCTGCCATTCCGCTTCGGTTCCCGGCAGGCCCACGCGTACGCTCGACGGTGTCGGGAAGTGCCGTGTCCAGATTCCACGTGCCGCGAGTGCCGCATGCAGCGCCGCGGCGCGCGGGTCGTCGGTCCAGCTGAAGAGCGGTGTCGCGCGGACAGCGAAGCCGTGCGCGCGCAGCAATGCGGCCAGCCGCTCGCCGTCGGCCGCGAGCCGTTCGCGGGCGGCGGCCTGCCATGCGCGGTCGGCGAACGCCGCGGCAACCGCGTGGCGGGCAGGGCCGCCGACCGTCCATGCGCCGAGCATGTCGCGCAGCGCGACGATCTGCTCAGGGCACGCGAGCACGAAGCCTGCGCGGATGCCGGCGAGCCCGAAGAACTTGCCGACCGAACGCAGTACGACGAGCCCCGGGCGATCGACGTGCGGCGCAAGCGACTGCGTCGCACCCGTATCGGCGAATGCCTCGTCGACGATCAGCGTGCCGCCGCGTGCCGCCAGCTGCGCATGCCAGCCGAGCAGGCGCTCGGTCGGCACGAACTCGGCGGTCGGATTGTTCGGATTCCCGACGATGACGTGGTGCAGCGTCGCAGGCAGCGCGTCCGCGCCGATGTCGAGCGTGACGACGCGATGGCCGTGGCGTGCGAAGGCAGGCGCGTATTCACCGTACGCGAGCGCCGCGACGCCGGCGTCGCCGGTCGGCAGCAACGCGGGCAATGCGCGGATTGCAGCCTGGCTCCCGGCAACCGGCAGCACGTGTGCGGGATCCGGCGCGTGGTAGTACTGCGCGGCGCAGGCCGCGAGGCCGTCGCCGTCGTCGGGCAGCCGGCGCCACGCGTCGGCCGGCACGGGCGGCACCGGATAGCCGGCCGGATTGATGCCGGTCGACAGGTCGAGCCACGTGTCGTACGGAATGCCGTGGCGGCGGGCGGCCTCATGAAGGTTGCCGCCATGCACGATGCGGGTGTCAGACATGATGAGTGGCCATGACGAGTGCGCCGCTCGCAACCAGCAGCGCGAGCCACAGGGCCAGCGTGCGCGTGACGAGCGACAGCGCGGCAACGATGTGGATGGCGGTCGCCGTTGCGCCGGTGCCGAGCGCGGGACGATCCTCGATCTCGCCGTGATAGACGGCCGGGCCGCCGAGCTGCACGTTCAGGCTGCCGGCGCCGGCGGCCATCACCGGGCCCGCGTTCGGGCTGTCCCAGTGGCGCGCCTGCGTGCGCCAGCAACGCCATGCGGCGGCCGTGTCGCCGAGCAGCGCGTAGCTCGCGGCCGTGAGGCGCGCGGGAATCCAGTTCAGCGCGTCGTCGAGGCGCGCGGCGGCCCAGCCGAAGGTCAGGAAGCGCGGCGTGCGGTAGCCCCACATCGCGTCGAGCGTGTTCGCGAGCCGGAACAGCAGCGCGCCGGGGCCGCCCGCGACGACGAACCAGAACAGCGCGCCGAAGATCGCGTCGTTGCCGTTCTCGAGCGCGGATTCGACGGCCGCGCGCGACAGCGCGCCTTCGTCCGCGTCGCTCGTGTCGCGCGACACGATGCGCGCGGTCAGCGCGCGGGCGGCGCCGAGGTCATGTCGCAGCAGTGCCGCGGCGATCGGC
>NZ_JAAGPO010000010.1:0-110197 GCF_017104825.1 Burkholderia sp. Ac-20345
TGCTGTCGTCCCACGCGAAATCCGCCCAGTAGGCTTCGTCCATTCGCGCATCCAGCGCGGCAAGCACGCGGGTCGTGCCGGGCGCGCGCAGCCGCGCGTGCTCGGCGCACGCGAGCAGCGTACCGATCGGCACGACCGGCAGCCCGCGCCCGAACGCGAGACCCTGGGTAATGCCCGTCGCGGTGCGCAGGCCCGTGAACGAGCCGGGGCCCGCGCCGAACGCGATCGCGTCGCAATCGGCGAGCGTCAGCCCCGATTCGGCGAAAAGCTCCTGGATGGCCGGCAGCACGCGCGTGCTCGACACGGCGCCCGTCAGCTCGTGGCGGACCCAGGTTTGCGGGGTGGAAACGGCGTCATCGGCGTGGGCCGAGCGCAGCAGCGCGACCGAGCAGTATTCGGTCGACGTATCGATGGCGAGGAGCACTGTTTGCGTCATGGGCGACATTGTAATGCGGCGCCCCGCTCCCACGGGCGATCGGGCCCGATCCGTGCGCGTGCGCCGCGCCGGTGGCGGTTTGGAAGGATCGCTCGACCCCGCGCGGCGGTCCGCTTGTTAAGATCGCCCGACCTGAAACCCTTACGGAGACACCCGATGAGCGAACTCACCGCCCAATTCGACCAGGCCCAGATCGACGTCAAGCAACTGACGGAACGTCCGGGCAACCTGACCCTGCTGCGCCTGTACGCGCTCTTCAAGCAGGCGACCGACGGCGACGCCCATGGCGACAAGCCGGGCTTCACCGACATCGTCGGCAAATACAAGTACGACGCATGGGATGCGCTGAAGGGCACGTCGCAGGACGCGGCCAAGCAGCAGTACGTCGAACTCGTCGAATCGCTGAAGAACGGCACGGCTTCCTGACCGAATCGCCCCTTGCCGCAATAGGCAATCAAATCAGTGGCGCAGCGCAGCAAATCTCTTTATAATGCGGCCTGCGTCACCCTCCGCGCTCGGCTCGCAAGCCGTCCGGCCTGACGCCTCGTAGCGTTAAGCTCCAATCCGGTTTAGAACCTGTCCCCTCCTGCTTCGACCTTCGCGGTCGTCACTTATCAGGCTGGCGGCCCCGCTCCTGAAGCGCGCCGCACCCAAAACAGCTTCTAATGCCTCATCCGCTGAAGGTTCGGCGGATTGCACCCGTTTCCCGATTTGCTCGCTGAATCCGACGACTTGGGTATGCGCGATTGGCGCCGACGTTTCACCCACTGTGTTTCAAGGATTGTTATGACTTCGAGCATCAACTCCAGCCCGCTCAACGCGATCGCCGACCAGGCGCTCGGTCTCGACGACGCCGCCGCACCGGCCGCGGTCGAACCGGCGTCGGACGAGCCGAGCTTCGCGTCGCTCGGGTTGTCGCCGGAGATCGTCTCCGCGCTGCAGGCCGCCGGCTATGTAAAGCCGACGCCGGTCCAGCAGCGCGCGATTCCGGCCGGCATCGCCGGCCGCGACCTGCTGGTCTCGAGCCCGACCGGTTCGGGCAAGACCGCTGCATTCATGCTGCCCGCGATCGAACGTTTCGCGCAGCTCCAGAAGGCGCAGGCGCAGCAACCGCGCGCGCCGCGCGAACCGAACCAGGGCGATCGCCGCGTGCGCCGCCCGCAACCCGTCGCGCGCCCGGGCCTGCTCGTGCTGACGCCGACCCGCGAACTCGCGATGCAGGTCACCACGGCCGCATCGACCTACGGCAAGCACCTGAAGCGTCTGCGCACGGTCAGCATCCTCGGCGGCGTCGCCTACGGCCAGCAGCTGATGCTGCTCGCGAAGAACCCGGAAATCCTGGTCGCAACGCCGGGCCGTCTGCTCGACCACCTCGAGCGCGGCCGTATCGACCTGTCCGAACTGAAGATGCTCGTGCTCGACGAAGCCGACCGCATGCTCGACATGGGCTTCATCGACGACATCGAAACGATCGTCGCCGCGACGCCCGAGTCGCGCCAGACGATGCTGTTCTCGGCCACGCTCGACGGCAAGATCGGTTCGCTGACGGGCCGCCTGCTGAAGGATCCGGAACGCATCGAGATCCAGCAGCGCCTCGAATCGCGTACGAACATCGCGCAGACCGTGCACTACGTCGACGACCGCGATCACAAGGATCGCCTGCTCGATCACCTGCTGCGCGACGACGCGCTCGACCAGGCGATCATCTTCACGGCAACCAAGATCGACGCCGACCAGCTGGCCGGCCGCCTCGCCGACGCGGGATTCGAATCGGCCGCGCTGCACGGCGACCTGCCGCAGGGCGCGCGTAACCGCACGATCCGTGCGCTGCGCGAGCGCCGCGTGCGCGTGCTGGTTGCCACCGACGTCGCGGCACGCGGCATCGACATCCCGGGCATCACGCACGTGTTCAACTACGACCTGCCGAAGTTCGCGGAAGACTACGTGCACCGTATCGGCCGTACCGGCCGTGCGGGCCGTTCGGGCACCGCGGTGAGCCTCGTGCACCACGCCGAGCAAGGCGCGCTCAAGCGCATCGAGCGCTTCGTGCGCTCGCCGCTGCCGGTCAACGTGGTCGAAGGTTTCGAGCCGCGCAAGGCACCCCCGCGCAACGGCGGCAACGGCGGCCGCGGCCGTCCGGGTGGCGGTAACGGCGGTCGCCGTTTCGGCGGCAAGCCGGGCGGTGGTTATGGCGGCAACGGTAACGGCAACGGCCGCAGCTACGGCGGCGGCAATGGCGGCGGCTGGAGCGGCAAGCCGGGCGGCAGCCGTGACGGCGGCCCGCGTCGTGACGGCCAGCGCAGCGGCGGCCCGCGTCGCAGCAACTCCGCGTCGTAAGCACGCACGGGCGGCCACCGGCCGCCCCACGGAGGGCAAACCGGCGAATAGCCGCCCCGCCCATCCAGCCAACCGGCGCATCTGCGCCGGTTTTTTTTCGCCCCGCCCCACATTTCACGATGCGGAAAATTTTTTTGTGTCGTAAAAAATCATGCTGCGTGGCACAACCCAGGCGATTGCGGGATGGGAAAAAGCATTTCTTATCCCGAAATTTCAATTTCAAGATATTGATTTAAAACAACTAAAAATTTACCCCACTCCTCGGAAAGCCCCCTGTCCCGCTCCGGTCGATTTGCCTAGACTCTTATACAAGACCTCACGAACCGGAACACACCGCTCCCGGCTTCGAGAACAGCCTCACCGTCAGAGTCAACCCATCAGGCATCGCACCGCATCAAGGAGCTCATCATGTCGCGTCAGCAACAGGCACTGGAACTGCAAAAGCAATGGGAAACCGATCCGCGCTGGAAGGACACCAAGCGCAGCTACTCGGCCGAGGACGTGGTCCGCCTGCGCGGTTCGATCCCGATCGAGCACACGCTCGCCAAGCGCGGCGCGGAAAAGCTGTGGAGCCTCATCAACAACGAGCCGTTCGTCAACGCACTCGGCGCACTGACCGGCAACCAGGCGATGCAACAGGTGAAGGCCGGCCTGAAGGCCATCTACCTGTCCGGCTGGCAAGTGGCCGGCGACGCGAACGTCGCGGGTGAAATGTACCCGGACCAGTCCCTGTACCCGGCAAATTCGGTGCCGCTCGTCGTGAAGCGCATCAACAACACGCTGACGCGCGCCGACCAGATCCAGTGGTCGGAAGGCAAGAACCCGGGCGACGAAGGCTACGTCGATTTCTTCGCACCGATCGTCGCTGACGCGGAAGCCGGCTTCGGCGGCGTGCTGAATGCGTTCGAACTGATGAAGGCGATGATCGAAGCCGGCGCGTCGGGCGTCCACTTCGAGGACCAGCTCGCTTCGGTGAAGAAGTGCGGCCACATGGGCGGCAAGGTGCTCGTGCCGACGCGCGAAGCCGTCGCGAAGCTGTCGGCAGCGCGTCTCGCGGCCGACGTGATGGGCACGCCGACCGTGCTGGTCGCCCGCACCGACGCGGAAGCGGCCGACCTGATCACGTCCGACGTCGACGACAACGACAAGCCGTTCCTGACGGGCGAGCGCACGGTGGAAGGCTTCTTCCGCACGAAGCCGGGCATCGAGCAGGCGATCTCGCGCGGTCTCGCATACGCGCCGTACGCCGACCTGGTCTGGTGCGAAACGGGCAAGCCGGATCTCGAGTACGCGAAGAAGTTCGCGGAAGCGATCCACAAGCAGTTCCCGGGCAAGCTGCTGTCGTACAACTGCTCGCCGTCGTTCAACTGGAAGAAGAACCTCGACGACGCAACGATCGCGAAGTTCCAGAAGGAACTCGGCGCGATGGGCTACAAGTTCCAGTTCATCACGCTGGCCGGCTTCCATGCGCTGAACTACTCGATGTTCAACCTCGCGCACGGCTATGCCCGCACGCAGATGAGCGCGTTCGTCGAACTGCAGCAGGCCGAGTTCGCTGCGGCGGACAAGGGCTTCACGGCCGTCAAGCACCAGCGCGAAGTCGGCACCGGCTACTTCGACGCAGTGACGCAGACGGTCGAGCGCGAAGCATCGACCACCGCGCTGCACGGCTCGACCGAAGACGAGCAGTTCTTCGACGGCAAGAAGGTCGCATAAGCAGGACACGACGCGCCACGCGTCATGCCGATGTCCGCCCCCGTCTCGCGACGGCGCGGCATCGGCCACCGAACAAAAATCAGGGAGGAGACGGCAGGCGCGCGATACCGATCGCGCGACCGGCCGCGCGGCCTGCGGGCCGCCAGCAACGACGCGCGCCGGCTCCGTCCGGCGCGCCCTTTTTCCAGGGCGCCGCCCTACCGATAGACGATCACCGGAATTTTCGTATGGGTCAGCACGCGCTGCGTCTCGCTGCCGATCAGCAAGCTGCCGAGCCCGCGGCGTCCGTGGGACGCCATGAAGATCACGTCGCAGCCGCCGCGTTCGGCCGCCTCGATGATGCCGAGATACGGCGACGGATGCACGCTCGTCCAGGTGTCGCAGTCGACGCCGGCCGCCTTCGCGGCCGATTCGACTTCGTCGAGATGCGCGCGCGCCTCGCGCTCGCTGCGCGCCCGGAAATCGGCGGGCGGCTCGATGATCACTTCGGAAAACGGCGAGTACGGATACTGCGGCAGGCACGCGTAGGCCGTCACACGTGCACCGACCGCCCGAGCCAGGTCGATCGCGCCGTCGATTGCCTTCTGCGACAGTTCGGAACCGTCGGTTGGAACGAGGATGTGCCGGAACATCGCGCCCTCCTTCGTCAATCGCACTCCGCACGCCGCGATCCCATCCGAGCCGGCCGCGACGCGTCGGTCATGCCTCCTACGAGTGTAGTGCGCGAAACCGCCCAACCGGCGCCGGCAGCGGGTTCGCCCTCATATCGGAAACGCGCGGGGATGCGCGGCCTATTCGCCCCAATACCCGGGCTGTTCGTAGGTGTGCTTCAGGTAATCGAGAAACAGCCGCACGCGCAGCGGCAGATGCCGGCGTTGCGGAAACACCGCGTGGATGCCGATCGGTGGCGCGGCGAATGCGTCGAGCACGCTGACGAGCCGGCCGGCCGCGATGTCGTCACCCACCTCCCACCACGAGCGCCACGCCAGGCCGTGACCGGCGAGGCACCACTCGTGCAGCACCGCGCCGTCCGAGCATTCCATCGTGCCGTTCACGCGAATCGACACGACCTTGTCGTCCTCCTGGAACGCCCAGCCGCGTTGCTGGTTCGCGTTGGCCGCGAGCGCGAGGCAGTTGTGCCGCGCCAATTCCGCGAGCGTGGCCGGCGTGCCGCGCCGCACGAGATACGCGGGCGCGGCGACGCACACGCGGCGATTCTCGCCGAGCTTCAGCGACACGAGCGACGAGTCGGGCAGCTCGCCGAGCCGCACCGCGCAATCAAACCCTTCGTTGACGAGGTCGACCATCCGGTCGGACAAGTCGAGCGTGACCGATACATCCGGATGGCCGACGCTGAATTCGGGCACGAGCGGCGCGACGTGCCGCCGGCCGAAGCCGGCCGGCGCGGAAATGCGCAGGTGGCCGCTCGCCTTGACGCCGCCGGCGGACACGCTCGCCTCCGCGTTCTGCATGTCGTTGATGACGCGCTGGCAATCCTCGAGGAACGCCGAGCCCTCGAACGTCAGCGTGAGCTTGCGCGTCGTGCGCACCAGCAGCTTCACGCCGAGCCGCTCCTCGAGCGCGTCGAGGCGGCGGCCGATGATCGCCGGTGCGACGCCTTCCGCGTGCGCGGCCGCCGACAGGCTGCCCTTCGCCGCGACCGCAGCGAACGTTTCGATCTGCTTGAACCGGTCCATGACTCGCACGGGCGGCGCTGCCGCCCTTCAAATAGCGTAAACCGCTCCAGATTAGGTATATGAAAGTAAAAGATCAAGTGATGATTAGCGTCTTTTTTAGCGCATACGATCACGAATAGAATTCAGCTGACCTCTGAAACTGGAGCGCAAGGCTATGTCGGCCACAACGACACTCTCCTCTCCCGACGCAATCCTCTTCGACGCATTCGGCACGTTGTTCGACGTGCGTGCGGTCCTGGCCGCGGCGGAACAGATGTTTCCCGGTCACGGGGAACGGTTGTCGCAGCTGTGGCGACGCAAGCAAATCGAATACTCGCAATTGCGCACGCTCGCCGATCCGGCCGGCGCGCGCTATCGCCCGTTCCGGGACATCACGCTCGATGCGCTGCGGTTCGCCGCGCGCCGGCTCGGGCTCGCGCTGAACAGTGCGGCCGAGAAGCGGCTGATGGACGAATACGCGTGCCTGTCCACCTATCCCGATACGGTGCCCGCGCTGCGCAAGCTGCGCGCGCTCGACCCGCGCCCGCCGCTCGGGATCCTGTCGAACGGCACGCCGCAGATGCTCGACATCGCGATCAAGAGCGCCGGCATGTCCGGGCTGTTCGATCGCGTGCTGTCGGCCGACACCGTGCGCGCGTACAAGCCGAGCCCGGCCGCCTACGCGCTCGGCACCGACGCGTTCGGACCGAACCGGCGCGGCATCGTGTTCGTGTCGTCGAACGCATGGGACGTCGCCGGCGCCGTCTGGTTCGGCTACACGACGTTCTGGCTCAACCGCACGGGCGCGCCCGCCGAGGAACTCGGCGCGCCGCCCGACGGCACGGGCACCAGCATGGCCGACCTGCTCGCATTCCTCGCCACCCCGGCTCCGTCCGGCAGACCCGCAAACCGCACGCGCCCCAGCCCGGGTGCATGACGTTCGCAGCGCTGCCGCCTTCCCCCTTCACCGAAACCGCAACTGACCGACCAAGGAGATGAGACTCATGAGCACCCCGATCACGCTGCCGCAAGGCATGGCGATCACCGGCGAAATCAAGCCGGGTTACGAAGCAATCCTGACGCCCGAAGCGCTCGCACTCGTCGCGGCGCTGCACCGTACGTTCGAACCGCGCCGCCAGGCACTGCTGCAGGCACGCGTCGAGCGCACGAAACGCCTCGACGCGGGCGAGCGCCCCGACTTCCTGGCCGAGACGAAGGCGATCCGCGAAGGTGACTGGAAGGTCGCGCCGCTGCCGGCCGACCTGCAATGCCGCCGCGTCGAAATCACGGGCCCCGTCGAGCGCAAGATGATCATCAACGCGCTGAACTCGGGCGCGGATTCGTACATGACGGACTTCGAGGATTCGAACGCGCCGAGCTGGACGAACCAGATCGACGGCCAGATCAACCTGAAGGACGCGGTGCGCCGCACGATCTCGCTCGAGCAGAACGGCAAGTCGTACCAGCTGAACGACAAGGTCGCGACGCTGATCGTGCGTCCGCGCGGCTGGCACCTCGACGAGAAGCACGTGACGGTCGACGGCCAGCGCGTGTCCGGCGGCATCTTCGATTTCGCGCTGTTCCTGTTCCACAACGCGAAGGAACTGCTCGCACGCGGCTCGGGCCCGTACTTCTACCTGCCGAAGATGGAAAGCCATCTCGAGGCACGCCTGTGGAACGACATCTTCGTCGCCGCACAGGAAGGCGTCGGCGTGCCGCGCGGCACGATCCGCGCGACGGTGCTGATCGAGACGATCCTTGCCGCGTTCGAGATGGACGAGATCCTGTACGAACTGCGCGAACACAGCTCGGGCCTGAACGCCGGCCGCTGGGACTACATCTTCTCGGCCATCAAGAAGTTCAAGAACGACCGCGACTTCTGCCTCGCCGAGCGTTCGAAGATCACGATGACGGTGCCGTTCATGCGCGCATACGCACTCCTGCTGCTGAAGACCTGCCACAAGCGCAACGCGCCGGCGATCGGCGGGATGAGCGCGCTGATCCCGATCAAGAACGATCCGGAAGCGAACGACAAGGCCATGGGCGGCGTGCGCTCGGACAAGCAGCGCGACGCGACCGACGGCTACGACGGCGGCTGGGTGGCGCACCCGGGCCTCGTGCCGATCGCGATGGAAGAGTTCGTCAAGGTGCTCGGCGACAAGCCGAACCAGATCGCGAAGCAGCGCGACGACGTGCAGGTCGAAGGCAAGAACCTGCTCGACTTCCAGCCCGAGGCGCCGATCACCGAAGCCGGCCTGCGCAACAACATCAACGTCGGGATCCACTACCTCGGCGCATGGCTCGACGGCAACGGCTGCGTGCCGATCCACAACCTGATGGAAGATGCGGCCACGGCCGAGATCTCCCGGTCGCAGGTGTGGCAATGGATCCGTTCGCCGAAGGGCGTGCTCGACGACGGCCGCAAGGTCACGGCCGAACTCGTGCGTGATTTCGCGAAGGCCGAGCTCGACAACGTGAAGCGCTCGGTCGGCGGCAACACGCAGCCGTACGAGCGCGCCGCGGCGATCTTCGAGCAGATGTCGACGTCGGAAGGCTTCACCGAATTCCTGACGCTGCCGCTGTACGAGGAAATCTGACGTAGCTGCCCGCTGCGATCGGTGCCGGCCCTGCGTCGGCGCCGGTCGCATGCGATCACGGCATCAAAAAAGCGCCCCTCAGTTCACTCAGGGGCGCTTTTTCTTTAGCGGCGGGGCCAACTGCCACGCAACCGGTCAGACGGCTTCCCGCTCGCGCCGGTGCTGAACCCAGTCGCCCGACGCAATGCGCGGACGCCCGGCAATCGCGTGCGCGGCGACCGGATAGTAAAGGCAGGCGTACTGCCGGCCGCCGAGCTCGACGGTCACCTCTTCCGGCTTGAACAGCGAGTCGACGCCCGGGTAGACGCGCTCGATTTCGTCGAGCACGGGAACGAGCTGGTCGTCGACCTCGTAGACGTCGCCCCAGACCAGCGACTTGCCGGCCGACCCGGCGATCATCCCCGGATACGTACCGAAATCGTACAGTTCGCCCGGCAGCGCGGCGGCGCCGAGCAGCGTCGGCGCGGCAATCCCGTGCCTGGCGGCCGCGTGGCCAATGTCGTTGGCCTCTCCGTTTCTCAAGGTGCCGTAGACGAATACGTAACGCATCGTGGTTCTCCTCTTTGATTCGCATGTTGCCGTGTTCGCGCGCGATTCGTGCGAAATCGCCCGCGCATCGATAGACCACGATACCGGCCCGATGGTTCGACCCCGCACGCGCACCCGGCGCCGGGCCAAAATCGCCAGGCCTCCACACAAAGTTCATTCGAACGCGGCATGATCGCCCGACAAACCGCCGCATGCGCTTTCGCGGCGCCTTCTACAATAACGGCATCGCCGCCGCGCTGCCCGAATCGTCCATGAATCCGCCGTTCCAAGCCGACGTACCGAACCCGTACGTCATCGACATTCCGCCCGAGTTCGCACCGACCGCCATCCATCCGATGCGCGTGCGCGCACGGCAGGTCAATACCGGGCATCGCATCCCGCTGCATACGCATGCGTGGGCGCAGCTCGCGTACGCGTCGCGCGGCGTGCTGCGCGTCGCGACGACCGGCACGACCTGGATGGTGCCGCCGTCCCGCGCGATCTGGGTGCCGCCGCGCGTGACGCACGAGGTCGTGATCGTCGAAGAGGCGTATTTGCGCACGCTGTATATCGACGAGTCGATCGTGCCGGACGGGCTCGACGCGTGCCGCGTCGTCGAAGTGACGGGGCTCCTGCGCGAACTGATCGTCGCGCTCGACGCGCGCGACCTGAGCACTGCGCGCGAGCGCCTGCTGTGCGGGCTCGTGCTGGACGAACTGAGCCACGCCGAACCGCTGCCGCTCGCCGTACCGATGCCCGACGAAAAGCGGCTGCGCATGCTGTGCGAATCGGTACTCGCGCATCCGGCGCACGCGGAGTCGCTCGAACATTGGGCAAGCGAGGTCGGCGCGAGCACGCGCACGATTTCGCGGCTCTTCAAGCAGGAACTCGGCGTGAGCTTTTCGCAGTGGCGCCAGCAGGCGCTGCTGGCGCGAGCCATTCCGCTGCTGAACCAGGGCCGCCCGCTGTCGCATATCGCGCGCGAACTCGGCTACCAGAGCCAGAGCGCCTTTTCGGCAATGTTCCGGCGTGCATTCGGCGAAAGCCCGCGCGCATTCATGCTGCGCGGCTACGAGCACCGCGGCCCGGAAGGCAGGCTCGCGGACGACGAAACCCCGGACGACGACGCGATCGGCGCTGTCCGCTGAACGCCTGGTTCCGGGTCGTCGGGTCGTCGGATCTTCAGACCGGCCGCACCATGTGGCGGATCGAGCCAAGTTGCGCGAGCCGCGACCCGGCAACCTGATAGCCCATGCGCAGGTAGAGACGCGCGGCAGGATTGTCGACGAACACGCGCAGTTGCAGTTCGTGCAGCCCGCGCGCACGCGCCCAGCGATGCGACATGTCGAGCATGTAGGTGCCGGCGCCCTGCCCGCGATGGCCGGCCGCGATCTGGACGTCGCGGATGTGCAGCGAGTCGCCCTCCTCGGTTACGCGCAGCACGCCGATGCGCTCGCCATCGGCCTCGAGGATGAAGTTTTCGGATTCGCGCCAGCTCGCGTAGAACAGGTCGCTGCGCCACACGAGCCCATGGCGCTTGTAATAGCCGCCCATGTTGCCGTGCGTCAGCGCTTCGGCAAACGGAAAATCGCCAGCCTCCGCGGGCCGGAGCTGATACAGGAGTCGCAGGTCGGTCGGATCGAGCATCGCGCAGGGGTCAAGAACGCATCCCGCCACGATAGCGCAGTCGCGTGCGGATGCAATCGCGGATTTCTCGTAGCGGCTCGACGCCGGATGACCGGAAGTTACGCGCCCGCCAGCGGGCGCAACCGGGAACGCAAATGAAAAAGCCCGCACAAGGCGGGCTTCTTCTTTTTCTGGCGGAGCGGACGGGGCTCGCCCACATCCTGCAGGCCGCGGATGCGCGTGCACGCGCATCCCTTCGAGTCCCGCCGGAAGCCGCGCAGGCGGCTTCCTCCGCTCCGCAGACTCGCGCCCGCCAGCGGGCGCAACCGGGAACGCAAATGAAAATGCCCGCACAAGGCGGGCTTCTTCATTTTCTGGCGGAGCGGACGGGACTCGAACCCGCGACCCCCGGCGTGACAGGCCGGTATTCTAACCAACTGAACTACCGCTCCAGCTTTCTTACTCTCACCTGCAGGACATCGTCACGTTCCTGCAAGCGTTGCGACACTTCTACGAAACGCCGCTGAATCTGGCGTCCCCTAGGGGATTCGAACCCCTGTACTCACCGTGAAAGGGTGATGTCCTAGGCCTCTAGACGAAGGGGACAACGTACTGCTTACACCTTTAATGCAAAAGCCCGTTCAAAAAACGTTCTTTGAACGGGCTTCGTTCTGGCGGAGCGGACGGGGCTCGAACCCGCGACCCCCGGCGTGACAGGCCGGTATTCTAACCAACTGAACTACCGCTCCAGCTTTCTTACTCCCACCTGCAGGACATCGTCACGTTCCTGCATGTGTTGCGACACTTCCATGAAACGCCGCTGAATCTGGCGTCCCCTAGGGGATTCGAACCCCTGTACTCACCGTGAAAGGGTGATGTCCTAGGCCTCTAGACGAAGGGGACAACGTACTGCTTACATCTTTAATACAAAAGCCCGCTCAAAAACGTCTTGAACGGGCTTCGTTCTGGCGGAGCGGACGGGACTCGAACCCGCGACCCCCGGCGTGACAGGCCGGTATTCTAACCGACTGAACTACCGCTCCAGCTTTCTTACCCTCACCTGCAGGACGTCGGTTACGTTCCTGCAAGCTTTGCGACATTTCTACGAAACGCCGCTGAATCTGGCGTCCCCTAGGGGATTCGAACCCCTGTACTCACCGTGAAAGGGTGATGTCCTAGGCCTCTAGACGAAGGGGACAAAATCTTTTCAGATCTGTCTGACTTTCGCTATTCACTTTTCAATCAACAGCGAAGGCCGAAATTTTAACTGCTTTGAATCATTTTGTGAAGCATTTATTACTACCACTGCTGCTTCCAAAATCAACCCAGCTTGTTCTGATGGTGGAGGTAAGCGGGATCGAACCGCTGACCTCTTGCATGCCATGCAAGCGCTCTCCCAGCTGAGCTATACCCCCTTGCAGAACAGAAATGAGATTATATGGAGCTACTTTGAACTTGTAAATACCCTTTTTGCGATTCGAGCGAAATTTTTTGCGAAGCTGCCGCGATGTCACGCTCGGGCAGCTTCACTCGCACCCGAACCTCAGGCCAGCGCGGCCTCGATACGCGACACCACGACATCGCGACCGAACAACACGAGCACCGCATCGATCGACGGCGTGTGCGTCGTACCCGCCACCAGCAGACGCACCGGCATCGCGAGTTGCGGCATCTTCAGCTTGTGCGTGCCGAGCGTCGCCTTCAGCGCGGCGGACACGGTTTCCTTCGTCCAGTCGGCCGCCTTCAATGCAGCGACGAGATCGGCCAGCGCCGGGCGCACCGCATCGGTCACGTGCTGCGCAAGCGCATCGGCTTCCGGTGCCGGCACACGGTAGAACATCGTGGCGCCTTCCGCGATCTCCTTGACCGTCGTCGCGCGATCCTTCATCAGCCCGACCACCGCTTCGAGCGCAGGGCCCGTCGCGATCGCCGCATCGTCGATGCCGAGCGCGGAGAGGAACGGCTTGGCCAGCTCGGCGAGACGCGCGTTGCCGGCTTCCTTGATGTAATGCGCGTTCAGCCAGCTCAGCTTGCTGTGGTCGTACTGCGCGGGCGACTTGCCGAGATGCTCGAGATCGAACCATTCGACGAACTGCTCGCGCGAGAAGATCTCGGCGTCGCCGTGCGACCAGCCGAGTCGCGCGAGATAGTTGACGACGGCTTCAGGCAGGAAGCCCGCGTCACGGTACGCCATCACGCTCATCGCGCCATGCCGCTTGCTCATCTTCTCACCCTGCTCGTTCAGCACGGTCGGGAGGTGCGCATAGACGGGCGCCTCGCCGCCGAGCGCATTCAGGATGTTGATCTGGCGCGGCGTGTTGTTCACGTGGTCGTCGCCACGGATCACGTGCGTGATGCCCATGTCCATGTCGTCCACCACCACGCAGAAGTTGTAGATCGGCGTGCCGTCCGGGCGCGCGATCACGAGGTCGTCGAGTTCCTCGTTCGAGATCTCGACACGCCCCTTCACGGCGTCTTCCCACACGACCGTGCCGGTCAGCGGATTGCGGAAGCGCAGCACCGGCTTCACGCCAGCCGGCGGCTCCGGCAGCACCTTGCCGGGCTCCGGACGCCACGTGCCGTCATAGCGCGGCTTCAGGCCGGCTTCGCGCTGGCGTTCGCGCAGCGCGTCGAGCTCCTCGGCCGACATGTAGCACGGGTACGCGAGGCCCTTCTCCAGCATCTGCGCGAGCACCTCGCGATAGCGGTCCATCCGCTGCATCTGGTAGATCGGGCCTTCGTCGAAATCCAGGCCGAGCCATTGCATCCCCTCGAGGATCGCGTCGACCGCTTCCTGCGACGAGCGCTCGACGTCGGTATCCTCGATGCGCAGCACGAACGTGCCCTTCATCTTGCGGGCGAACGCCCACGGATAGAGCGCGGAGCGGATGTTGCCAAGGTGGATGAAGCCGGTGGGACTCGGCGCGAAGCGGGTACGGACAGGACGGGTCATAAACGGTAACTCGAACGCCTGGGGCGCATGAATGATTCGACGCGGGATCGACGGCGGCAGCCCGGACAGCAACGGGGCCGGCGACGCCCGGAACGGGAAAGAAGCCGGAATTATACTCGCGCCGGACATCGCGCCAAGCGCGCCGCTTGCTTTATGATGTGCGCGCCGCGGCCGCCAGCCGGCGCGGCACCGGCCGCACGGAACCTGCCGCGCGGCCGCTCGGAACCTATCGCCGCCGCGGGCCGTGTAACCCGCCGCCAAGCCGCCGGAGAACCATTCGATGTCGTCCCCTCGCCTGTCGCGCCGCCACTTCACGATCGCTGCCGCGTCCGCCAGCCTCGCCGCCTGTACGTCGTTCGGCGACAAATCCCGCCCCGGCACGGCACTGCCGCAGGAAAAGCCCGTGAAGATCGGCATCGCGCTCGGCGGTGGCGCCGCGCGCGGCTTTTCGCATATCGGCGTACTGAAAGCACTCGAGGCGCGCGGCATCCCGGTCGAAATCGTCGCGGGCACGAGCGCGGGCTCGGTGGTCGGCGCACTCTATGCATCGGGCATGAGCGCATTGCAGATCAACAAGATCGCGCTCGACATGGATCAGGCGGCGATCAGCGACTGGGCGCTGCCGTTCCGCTCGCGCGGGCTGCTGCAGGGCGTGGCGCTGCAGAACTTCCTGAACAAGACGCTCAACAACCGGCCGATCGAGAAAATGGCGAAGCCGCTCGGCGTCGTCGCGACGGACCTGCAGAGCGGCCAGCCGATCCTGTTCCAGCAAGGCAACACGGGGCTCGCGGTGCGCGCGTCGTGCAGCGTGCCGTCGGTGTTCGAGCCGGTGAAGATCGGCAACCGCGAGTATGTCGACGGCGGCCTCGTGAGCCCCGTGCCCGCGTCGTACGCGCGCAAGATGGGTGCGAGCTTCGTGATCGCGGTCGACATCTCGGCCCGGCCGGACGGCGCCGCAACCAACAACCCGATCGAGATGCTGCTGCAGACCTTCACGATCATGGGCCAGACGATCAAGACCTACGAGCTCGACAAGTACGCGGACGTCGTGATCCGCCCGAACCTCGCGGCCATGGGCGGCAGCGACTTCAACCAGCGCAACGCGGCGATTCTCGCGGGCGAGGAAGCCGTCGCGCGCATCATGCCGGAGCTGCAGCGCAAGCTCGCGGCAGCGCGCGGCGCGGCTGTCGCGTAAGCACGCGATGCGCAGGCCGGCGCGCACCGCCGGCCGCCAACGGCGGAACGGCTTTCAGCTCGCCGTTTGCACCACCCCAAAAACAAAAAACCCTGCCTCCTTTCGGTGACAGGGTTTTTTTTGATCCGGCCGGACTGGCCGTCGAACGTCAGTTGTTGCCGTTCGCCGAATCGTCGCCGATCGTCGCGCGCACGCGCTGACGCAGGTCTTCCGGCTTCATCGGGAACTCCGATTCAAGCCGGCGCGCGCCGGTGAAACGCTTTTCCCAGTAGCCGCTGTCGAGATCGTCGACGCGGATGGTGCTGCCCGTCGACGGCGAGTGCACGAACTTGTTGTCGCCGATGTAGATGCCGACGTGCGAGAACGTACGGCGCATCGTGTTGAAGAACACGAGGTCGCCCGGCTTGAGGTTGCTCATGCTCACCTTCTCGCCGACGCGGCTCATCTCTTCCGCACGGCGCGGCAGCGACATGCCGAGGGTGTCCTGGAACACGTAGCGCACGAAGCCGCTGCAGTCGAGGCCCGAATCCGGCGAGTTGCCGCCCCAGCGATAACGCACGCCGATCATGTTCAGCGCGCCGACGACCACGTCGCCTGCCTTGCCGGCCATGCCGGCGAGGAACGACTTCGCGCCGCCGCTCGACGGCTGCGCGCTGGTCTGCTGGAGGGAGGAATTCGACGCGTTCTGCGTCGAATTCGTGGCATTTTGGTTAAAACTGCTGACTTCGTCGGCGAACGCGCCGGGAGCTGCTGCAAACAGGGCGCCGATGAACAGCCCGGCGATGGTGCGCGCGCATGCCTGGGTCAGGGATCGATGCTGCATTGGTCGATGGAATTTGCTTAAAAATCAGCTGATTGGCGGAAAATTTCGGTCGATACTAGCCAGCGCGTAATCGTTTGTCAAAACAAATTAATAAATACAATCGAGATAGTCAGACCATTGGTGGCCTATCACGCTTTCCAGACCGCTTTCAACAGCTTTTGTGTGTAAGGATGTGACGGCCTGGTGAAGATGTCGGCCACCTCTCCCGACTCGACGACGGCCCCGTCCTGCATCACCGCGACGCGGTGCGCCATCGCCCCGATCACCTCCAGGTCATGGCTGATGAACACATAGCCGAGGTTGTATTTCTGTTGCAAATTCGCGAGCAGTTTCAGCACCTGCTGCTGGATCGACACGTCGAGCGCGGAGGTCGGCTCGTCGAGGATCAGGATGCGCGGCTCCAGCACCAGCGCGCGTGCGATCGCGATCCGCTGGCGCTGCCCGCCCGAGAATTCGTGCGGATAACGGTGCAGCACCGTGCGGTCGAGGCCGACTTCGCGCAGCACCGCGAGCGACTTCGCGCGGCGCGCATCGGGCGTCATGTCCGGGCGATGCAGTTCGAGCCCCTCGCCGACTATCCGCTCGATCGTGTGGCGCGGTGAAAGCGAACTGAACGGATCCTGAAAGACGACCTGCATGTTCGAGCGCAGCGTGGTCTGTTCGCGGCCGCGATAGGTCGACAGCGCGCGCCCCTGGAATTCGATCGTGCCGCCGGCCGTCTTCTGCAGGCCGAGCAGCGCCATCGCGAGCGTCGACTTCCCCGACCCCGATTCGCCGACGATGCCGAGCGTCTCGCCCTGCCGCACTGACACCGACACGTCCGCGACGGCCGTCACGGGCACCGAGCCGAACCAGCCCGCGATGCCCGGCCGCTTGCGCGCGAACTGCACGCTCACGTGGTGCGCATCGAGCACGACCGGCGCGATCGGCATCACCGGCGCGACCGCGCGTTGCGGCCGGCTGTTCAGCAGCCGCTGCGTATACGGATGCTCGGGTTCCGCGAAGATCCGCTCGACCGGCCCGCTTTCGACCAGCTTGCCATGCTCCATCACCGCGACGCGATCCGCGAAGTGCCGCACGAGATTCAGGTCGTGCGTGATCAGCAGGATCGCCATCCCGCGCTTTTCCGCTTCCTCGCGCTGCAGTTCCAGCAGCAAATCGACGATCTGCGCGCGGATCGTCACGTCGAGCGCGGTGGTCGGCTCGTCGGCCAGCAGCAGGCGCGGCCGGCAGGCGAGCGCCATCGCGATCATCGCGCGCTGCCGCTGGCCGCCCGACAACTGGTGCGGATAACTGTCGACGCGCCTCTCCGGCTCCGCGATGCCCGTGCGCGCGAGCAGCGCGATCGCACGCTTGCGCGCCTCGACGGCCGATACGCCGTCGTGCAGCACGATCGTCTCGCCGATCTGCACGCCTATCGTATACAGCGGGTTGAGCGCGGTCATCGGCTCCTGGAAGATCATCGCGATGTCCGAGCCGCGCAGCCCGCGCATCTCGCGCTCGCTCCTGGCCGCCAGGTCCTGCCCCGCGAAGCGGATCGCGCCGCTTACGTCGGCGTCGCGCAGCAGCCGCAGGATCGACAGTGCGGTCACGCTCTTGCCCGACCCCGACTCGCCCACCAGCGCGACGCGCTCGCCGCGGCCGATCGCGAGCGTCACGTCGTCCACCGCGACGGTGTCGCCGAAGCGCACATGCAGATGCTCGAGCGCCAGCAGCGGTTCAGGCTGCGTCGATACGACCGCTTCGCTCATCGCTGGCCTCCCGCCGCGCGCACCGAATCGGCGATCCGCGTGTCGAGTGCGTTGCGCAGCGCGTCGCCCATGAAGGTCAGCAGCAGCAGCGTCGCGACCAGCACACCGAAGGTCGACAGCGAGATCCACCACGCGTCGAGGTTGCCCTTGCCCTGCGCGAGCAGCTCGCCGAGGCTCGGGGTCGGCGGCGGCACGCCGAGCCCGAGGAAGTCGAGGCTCGTGAGCGCGAGGATCGAGCCGCTCATCCGGAACGGCAGGAACGTGATCACCGGCGTGAGACTGTTCGGCAGCACATGGCGCCAGATGATCTGCCAGTTCGTGAGCCCCATCGCGCGCGCGGCGCGCACGTAGTCCTGCGTGCGGTTGCGCAGGAATTCCGCGCGCACGTAATCCTCGAGCCCGGTCCAGCCGAACAGCGACAGCAGCACGATCAGCAGCAGGAAGCTCGGCTCGAAGATCGACGCGAAGATGATCAGCAGGTACAGCTCGGGCAGCGAGCTCCAGATCTCGATCAGCCGCTGCCCGACGATGTCGATGCGCCCGCCGAAGAAGCCCTGCACGGCGCCCGCGGCGATCCCGAGCAGCGTGCCGATCACGGTCAGGATCAGCCCGAACTCGACCGACACGCGGAACCCGTACACGAGCCGCGCGAGCAGGTCGCGCCCCTGCGCGTCGGTGCCGAGCCAGTTCGCGCGTGACGGCGGCGCGGGGTTCGGCACGTTCGAGAAGTAGTTCAGCGTGTCGTAGTAGTAGCGGTTCGGCGGGTAGACGACGAAGTTGCCCGGCGCCTCGAGCCGCTTGCGCACATACGGATCGAGATAGTCGGCCGGGGTCGGGAAATCGCCGCCGAAGGTCGTCTCCGGATACGCATGAAACAGCGGGAAATAGTACTGGCCGTCGTAACGCACGACGAGCGGCTTGTCGTTCGACCACAGCGGCGCCGCGACACTCGCGGCAAACGCGACGAAGAAGATCACGAAGCTCCAGTAGCCGAGGCGCTGCTGCCTGAAGCGTTGCCATACGCGGCGCGCGGGCGACGGCGACACGCGGGCGCGCGCCGCATCGATACGGGATGACACGACGGCCCGGTTCATCGCGCACCTCGCCCGGTGACGCCGGGCTTGCAGACGGACGGTTTCATGTCAGCGCTCCAGGGTGTCGAATTGAATGCGCGGATCGACCCACACATAGCAGAGATCGGAGATCAGCTTGGTCGCGAGCCCGATCAGCGTGAACAGGTACAGCGTGCCGAGCACGACCGGATAGTCGCGCCGCACGACCGATTCGTACGACAGCAGCCCGAGGCCGTCGAGCGAGAACAGCGTCTCGATCAGCAGGCTGCCCGTGAAGAACGCGCCGATGAACGCAGCCGGGAAACCGACGATCAGCGGCAGCATCGCGTTGCGGAACACGTGCTTCCACAACACGCTGCGCTCGGAGAGCCCCTTCGCGCGCGCGGTCAGCACGTATTGCCGGCGGATCTGGTCGAGGAACGCATTCTTCGTGAGCATCGTGATGACCGCGAAGTTGCCGACGACCGAGGCCGTGATCGGCAGCGCGATGTGCCACAGGTAATCGAGCACCTTGCCGACGAGCGACAGTTGCGCGAAGTTGTCCGACGTGAGCCCGCGCAGCGGGAACAGCTGCCAGAACGAGCCGCCGCCGAACAGCACGAGCAGCAGCACGCCGAGCACGAAGCCCGGAATCGCATAGCCGACGAGCACGACGAGGCTCGTCGCGACGTCGAACGGCGAACCGTTGCGCACCGCCTTCGCGATGCCGAGCGGCACCGATATGAGGTACGTGAGGAAGAACGTCCACAGCCCGATGCTGATCGACACGGGCAGCTTCTGCACGACCAGCGACCACACGCTCTGGTGGCGGAAGTAGCTGTCACCGAGATCGAAGCGCGCGAAGCGCTTGAGCATCAGCCAGTAGCGTTCGAGCGGCGGTTTGTCGAAACCGTACAGCGCCTTGAGCTGCGCGAGCTGCTGCGCGTCGACGCCGGTGTGCGCACGCATCCCGAACGGCACCGCGCCCTGCTCCGTCGCGCCCTTGCGCAATTCCTGCACGGCCTGTTCGACGGGGCCGCCCGGCACGAACTGGATCACCGCGAACGTGAGGGTCAGCACGCCGATGAGCGTCGGAATCATCAGCAGCAGGCGTTTGAGGATGTAGCTCCACATGGGCGTCGACTCGCGATCGGTAAGCGGGGTTGGACGTAGGGGCGGCGTGGCTCAGTGATCGGGCTTCGCCCACCAGGTCGACACGACCCAGCCCTCGGCCGAATAGTACAGCGGCAGCGTCTGCGGATAGGCAAGCGTGCGCTTGTACGCGACCCGGTGCGTCGTGCTGTACCACTGCGGGACCGCGTAGTAGCCGTGCATCAGCACGCGGTCGAGCGCGTGGGTCGCGTCGAGCAGGTCTTCGCGCGTCTGGGCGACGGCGAGCGCGTGCAGCAGTACGTCGACGGCCGGTGACTTCAGGCCAATGACATTGTCCGCCCCCGGCTCATCCGCGAACTTGCTGCCATAACGTGCAAACAGCTCGGCGCCCGGTACCTGTACCCCGACGTAACGGATCGGTGTCATGTCGTAGTCAAACGCGTCCAGGCGCTTTTGTAGCAGCGCGTAATCGGCCGTGCGAAAGCGTACCTCGATACCAAGCTTCGCAAGATTGCGCTGGTAAGCTGCCACGATCGCCTTGAACGGGGAGCCCGCGTCGTCAAGGATCTCGAATGTGAAGGGCTCTCCTTGCGCGTTGCGCAACGCGCCGTCACGATAGGTCCAGCCAGCCTGCGCAAGCAACGCACGCGCCTTCAGCAAGTTCGCGCGCAGCGAATTTGGCGGGTTCGTACTCGGCTGCACGACCATCGGACCGAACACGGCCGGATCGAGTTGCGCGCGCAGCGGTTCAAGCAGCTTGAGTTCGCCCGCCCCCGGCAGACCGGTTGCCTGCAAGTCGGTATCGGCAAAGTAACTGTCGAGGCGCGTATAAGCGCCATAGAATAGTTGACGGTTCAGCCATTCGAAGTCGAGCGCGAGATCGAGCGCCTGGCGCACCCGCACATCGCGAAACAACGGCCGGCGGAGGTTCATGAAGAAACCCTGCATGCCCGCGCCGTTGTGCTGCCGAAACTCGCGCTTGATCAACTCGCCACTGTCGAAACGCTTGCCGATATCCTGCCGTACCCAATTGCGCGCAATGTTCTCGACAAGCACGTCATATTCGCCTGCCTTGAACGCCTCGAGCCGCGCGACACCTTCGCCGTAGAGCTTGTAGACGATCCGCTCGAAGTTGTTGGTACCGATCCGCACCGGCAGGTCGGCGCCCCAGTACGCCGGGTTGCGCCGGTACGTGATATTACGGCCGTTGTCGTAGCGCTCGATCAGGTACGGGCCGCTGCCGATCGGCTGCTCGAACGCGAGTTGGTCGAACGGGATACGCGAGCCGTCCGCGCGCAATCCCCACTTACGCGAAAACACCAGCATGCCGCCGGCGATCAGCGGCAGTTCGCGGTTCGCGCTGCGGAACTCGAAGCGCACGGTGGACGGATCGACGACCACGGCCTTCGTGATCTCCGCGAAATACGCGCCGAACTGCGGCGCGGCCTGCTTGCTCTTCAGTGTGTCGAACGAGAACTTGACGTCGTCGGCGGTGACGCGGTCGCCGTTCGAGAAGCGCGCGCGCGGATTCAGGTGGAACGTGACCGAACGGCGGTCCGGCGCGATGTCGATGTCGTCGGCGAGCAGCCCGTACGCGGACGCCGGCTCGTCCGAGCTGCCGGTCGCGAGGCTCTCGAACAGCATGTCGATGCCAGGCGCAGAATTGCCGCGCATCGTGAACGGGTTGAACTTGTCGAACGACGTCAGCCGGTTCGGGTTCGCGAGCACGAGCGTGCCGCCCTTCGGCGCGTCGGGGTTGACGTAGTCGAAATGCTTGAAGCCCGGCGGATATTTCGGCTCGCCGTACTGCGCAATGGCGTAGGCCGCGTGCGCAGCGGTCGCGGCCAGCACCGCCTGCAGCCCGAACACCGCGGCCGTGCGGCCGGCAGCCCGTACCGCACGGCGGACACGCGCGGCGGCGGCCCGGGGCGAACCCTTCGTCATAGAGGCCCTGTCGGTCGAATGAGGGTAGTAACGAGGGACGATTCTACCCATTCAAGCCTGCGAGCCAAAAGAAAACCGCCACGCGGGCGGTTTCTTCACGAGCCGATGCGGGCGCGCACCAGGCGGGCGCGCCCTGCCGATCAGCGCCAGCCGTTGTGGCGGCCGTTGTCCCAGTGGCCACGATCGCCACGATCGCCGCCCCAGCCGCGGCCGTGATGGCGGTACCACTCGTCACGGCCCCAGTAGCGACGGCCGTCCCAGTAGCGGTCGCCATGCCAGCCGATCACGACGACCGGCGCCGGGGCGTAGACAGGTGCCGGCGCGTAGACCGGCGCGGGCTGATAGACGACCGGCGGCGGAGGCGGCGGCGCATACACGGGTGCAGGCGCGACGTAGACCGGCGCCGGAACGCCGAGATTGATCCCGACATTGACGCCCGCCATTGCTGCGCCCGACACGAGCAAGGCCGTCATACCGGTCAAGAGCGAGGCAACACGCAAGGTCTTCATGGATTCCTCTTCTGGTTGTTTCATGTGTGATTCGACTATAACGGCAAGCGCCGTCTCCGCATATTTCCACTTTGTAAGAACTGATGCGCGGCATCGCAACGGGAAGCCTGCGCTAACGTCTTGTAACAATCGACGCCCGCCCCGCCCGTCCCGCCCCTTTCCTAAAACATCTTTCATCCTGCCCCGCGCCCCGCGTTAAGCGGCGCCACGCACACTGCGCGAGCCGAACCGGGCTTCCGCCGCGCTTCGGCAATTCGCTGACAGGCCGGCGCCCCGCGCCGGCGGAGACCTCGCCGATGCTGAAACTCGTCCGACTCGCGCTCGCGCGCCCCTACACGTTCATCGTCCTCGCGCTGCTGATCCTGATCGCGGGGCCGCTCGCGGCACTGCGCACGCCGACCGACATCTTCCCCGACATCCGGATTCCGGTCATCAGCGTCGTGTGGAACTACGCGGGCCTGCAGCCGGCCGACATGGCCGGGCGCATCGTCACCTACTACGAGCGCACGCTCGGCACGACGGTCAACGACGTTGCGCACATCGAGTCGCAATCGTTCCGCAGCTTCGGGATCGTCAAGATCTTCTTCCAGCCGAGCGTCGACATCCGCACCGCGACCGCGCAGGTCACGTCGATCTCGCAGACCGTGCTCAAGCAGATGCCGCCGGGCACCACGCCGCCGCAGATCCTCAACTACAACGCATCGACGGTGCCCGTGCTGCAACTGGCGCTGACCAGCGACACGCTGAACGAACAGCAGCTCGGCGACTACGCGACCAACGTGATCCGGCCTCAGCTGCTGTCCGTCGCGGGTGTCGCGATTCCGTCGCCGTACGGCGGCAAGGTGCGCCAGGTGCAGATCGATCTCGATCCGCAGGCGCTGCAGGCCAAGGGGCTGTCCGCGCAGGACGTCGCGACCGCGCTCGCGCAGCAGAACCAGATCATCCCGGCCGGCACGCAGAAGATCGGCGGCTTCGAATACAACATCCGGCTCAACGACAGCCCGCTGACCATCGACCAGATCAATGCGCTGCCGATCCGGAGCGTGAACGGCGCGGTGATCTTCATGCGCGACGTCGCGCACGTACGCGACGGCTATCCGCCGCAGGGCAACATCGTGCGCGTCGACGGCCGTCGTGCGGTACTGATGAGCGTGCTGAAAAGCGGGTCGGCGTCGACGCTCGACATCATCTCGGGCGTCAAGGCGCAGTTGCCGCGCATCGAGGCCACACTACCGCCGTCGCTCAGGCTCGTCGTGATGGGCGACCAGTCCGTGTTCGTCAAGGGCGCGGTCAGCGGCGTGGCGCGCGAAGGCCTGATCGCCGCCGCGCTCACGTCCGCGATGATCCTGCTGTTCCTCGGCAGCTGGCGCTCGACGCTGATCATCGCCGCATCCATTCCGCTCGCGGTGCTGGCCGCGATCGCGGCGCTCGCGGCCGCGGGCGAGACGCTCAACGTGATGACGCTCGGCGGACTCGCGCTCGCGGTCGGCATTCTCGTCGACGATGCCACCGTCACGATCGAAAACGTGAACTGGCACCTCGAACAGGGAAAGGACGTGCGCGATGCGATCCTCGACGGCGCGTCGCAGATCGTCGCACCGGCCTTCGTGTCGCTGCTGTGCATCTGCATCGTGTTCGTGCCGATGCTGCTGCTCGACGGCGTGGCACGCTTCCTGTTCGTGCCGATGGCCGAAGCCGTGATCTTCGCGATGATCGCGTCGTTCGTGCTGTCGCGCACGTTCGTGCCAATGATGGCCCGCTACCTGTTGAAACCGCATGCCGCGCATGCCGCAGCCGCACTCGCGCCGCACGGCGCGCCATTCCCGCCGCCACGTGCGCGCAATCCGCTCGTCGCGTTCCAGCAGGGGTTCGAGCGCCACTTCACGGCACTGCGCGCCGGCTACCGCGTCGTGCTCGGCCTCGCCCTCACCCATCGCGCGCGCTTCGTCGCGCTGTTCCTCGCCGCGGTCGCGGTGTCGTTCGTGCTGGTGCCGTGGCTCGGCCGCAATTTCTTCCCGTCGGTCGACGCGGGCGAAATCGCGATCCACGTGCGTGCACCGATCGGCACGCGCATCGAGGAAACGGCCGCGCTGTTCGACCACGTCGAGCAGACGGTGCGCGGCGTCGTGCCGCCGCGCGCGGTCGCGAGCATCGTCGACAACATGGGACTGCCGAACAGCGGGATCAACCTCACCTACAGCAACAGCGGCACGATCGGCCCGCAGGACGGCGACATCCTCGTGTCGCTCACGGGCGACCACGCGCCGACGGCCGACTACGTCAAACGGTTGCGTACGGTGCTGCCGCGCGCGTTTCCCGGCGTGACGTTCTCGTTCCTGCCCGCCGACATCGTGAGCCAGATCCTCAACTTCGGCGCGCCCGCTCCGATCGACGTGCAGGTGACAGGCCCCGACCGCGCCGCCAACCGCGCCTATGCCACCGAGCTGTTGCGGCGCATCCGCGGCGTGCCGGGGGTTGCCGACGCGCGCGTGCAGCAGGCGTCGACCTATCCGCAGTTCACGGTATCGGTCGACCGCACGCGTGCCGCGCAACTCGGCATCACCGAGCAGGACGTCACCAATGCGGTGGTCGCAAGCCTGTCCGGTACGAGCCAGGTGTCGCCGACCTACTGGCTCGATCCACACAACGGCGTGTCGTATCCGATCGTCGCGCAGACGCCCCAGTACCGGATGACGTCGCTGTCGGACCTGCGCGCGCTGCCCGTCACGGGCCGTGCGGGCGCCGCGCAACTGCTCGGCGGTCTCGCGACGATCGTGCGTGGGCAGACCGACGCTGTTGTCTCGCACTACGACATCGCACCGCTGTACGACATCTTCGCGACGACGCAGGACCGCGATCTCGGCGCGGTCAGCGCCGACATCGAGCACGTGCTGCGCGCGAGCGCGGCCGGCTTGCCCAAAGGATCGCGCGTGACCGTGCGCGGCCAGGTGCAGACGATGAACAGCGCATTCGGCGGGCTGCTCGCGGGCCTCGCCGGCGCGGTCCTGCTGATCTACCTGCTGATCGTCGTCAACTTCCATTCATGGCGCGACGCATTTGTGATCGTGAGCGGCCTGCCCGCAGCGCTCGCCGGCATCGTCTGGATGCTGTTCGTCACGCGCACGCCGCTGTCGGTGCCGGCATTGACGGGCGCGATCCTGTGCATGGGGGTCGCGACCGCGAACAGCATCCTCGTCGTGACCTTCGCGCGCGAACGGCTCGCGCATACCGCCGACGCGGCCGTCGCCGCGCTCGAGGCCGGCTTCACGCGCTTTCGGCCCGTGATGATGACCGCGCTCGCGATGATCATCGGCATGGCGCCGATGGCGCTTGGTCTCGGCGACGGCGGGGAGCAGAACGCACCGCTCGGCCGCGCGGTCATCGGCGGCCTGCTGTGCGCGACCGTCGCGACGCTGGTGTTCGTGCCCGTCGTGTTCAGCCTCGTCCACCGGCGCGATCACGCGCCCCGTTCCGAATCCCTGCCCCTCACTCCGGGAGAACAGCATGTCCACTGAATTCGACGTCCGCCCCCCTGGCACGCCGCGCTATCTGAAACCGCTCGCGATCGCGGGTGCCATCGCCGCGCTCGCCGTCGCGGCGGCCGGCCTCGTCGCACGCATGCACGATGCACACGCGGTCGCCGCGTGGACCGTGCAACAGGCGATTCCGACCGTGGCGACGGTTGCGCCGCAGCCGGCCGCGGCCGACGCGCTGGTGCTGCCCGGCCGGCTCGACGCGTACGTCGACGCGCCGATCTACGCGCGCGTGCCCGGCTACCTGCACGCGTGGTATGCCGACATCGGCGCGCACGTGAAGGCCGGACAGTTGCTCGCATCGATCGACACGCCCGATCTCGACCAGCAGTTGCAGCAGGCGCGCGCCGACCTTCAGAGCGCGACCGCGAACGAACGGCTTGCGGCCGTCACGGCTGCCCGCTGGGCCGAGATGCTCGCGCAGGATTCCGTCTCGCAGCAGGAAGCCGACGAGAAGCGCAGCGACCTCGACGCGAAGCGCGCGGCCGTCGCGGCCAGCACCGCCAACGTAAGGAGGCTCGAAGCACTCGAGTCGTTCAAACGGCTCACCGCGCCGTTCGACGGCATCGTGACGGCCCGCAAGACCGATGTCGGCGCACTGATCGACGCGGGCAGCAGCAACGGCGCCGAACTCTTCACCGTCTCGGACGCTCGGCGGCTGCGGCTGTACGTCCATGTCCCGCAAGACGACTCGGCCGCGATCCGCGCAGGCATGCGTGTCGCGCTGACCGTCCCCGAGCGCCCCGGCAGGACGTTCGATGCCACGCTCGCGGATTCCGCCCAATCGATCGATCCGGCTTCCGGCACGCTGCTCGCGCAATTCTCGATCGCGAACCCGGCCGGCACGCTGTTCCCGGGCGAATACGCGCAGGTGCGGATCGCGATGCCCGACACCGCGCATGCGCTGTCGATTCCGGCTAGCACGCTGATCTTCCGCCACGACGGGTTGCAAGTCGCCGTGCTCGATGGAACCGGGCATGCACGGCTGCGCAACGTATCGATCGCGACCGATCTCGGCACGCGCGTCGAGATCGCGTCGGGGCTCACGGCTGGCGACCGCGTGATCGACAATCCGCCCGATTCGCTCGCGGACGGCGACCCCGTGCGTATCGCCGGCACCGCGACGACGGAGCGTGCGCATGGCTGACCGTCTGCTCGCTGTGTGGCTGGGCAGCGTCGCGCTGCTCGCCGGCTGCTCGCTCGCGCCGACCTATCGCGCACCGGCCGTTCCCGTACCGGCCGCGTTTCGCGAAACGGGCGCGTGGGTCGATGCCGCACCGGCCGATCGCCTGCCGCGTGACGGCTGGTGGCGCGTGTACGGCGACGCGACACTCGACCGGCTCGAACCGCTCGTCGCGCGCGCGAATCCCGACCTGGCCGCCGCCGTCGCAAGGCACGACGAAGCCGCCGCGCTGTTCGACGAGGCGCATGCGGCATTGCTGCCGACCGTGGGCATCGGTGCCGAGACCGACCGCGACCGTCAGTCCGCTCGCCGGCCGCTGCGCGGCAGCGGCCAGCCCGATACCTATGAGTCGAACACGCTCGAAGCGGGATTCGGCTACGACGTCGATCTGTGGGGCAAGGTCCGCAACGCGGTCGCGGCCGGCCGCGACGACGCGCAGGCGGCCGACGACGATCTCGCGTCGGTCCGGCTCAGCCTGCAGGCCGGCGTCGCCAGCACCTACTTCGACCTCGCGGGACTCGACCGTGAAGCGGACACGCTCGCGCAAACGATCGACACGTACCGTCGTGCATGGCAACTGACGGTCAGTCGCCATCGCGGCGGCCTCGCATCGGGGCTCGACGTTTCGCGTGCGCAAACGCAACTCGCACTGGCACAAGCGCGTGCGTCCGACATCGCCGCTCGCCGCGCGCTCGACGAGCATGCGATCGCGGCACTCGTCGGCACATCCGCGTCGACGTTCTCGCTGCCGCTCGTTGCCGCGCTGCCGGGCGTGCCGTCGATTCCGACCGGGCTCGCGTCGACGCTGCTCGAACGCCGGCCCGACGTCGCCGCCGCCGAACGCCGGGTCGCGGCCGCAAACGCACGGATCGGCGTCGCACGCGCGGCCTACTTTCCCGACCTGTCGCTCGGCCTCGACGCCGGGTTCCAGAGCGATACGTTTTCGCCGTGGCTCGCCGCGCCAAACGAGATCTGGTCGATCGGACCGCGTCTCGCGATGACGCTGTTCGACGGGGGCCGGCGTGCCGCCGGCGTACGCAATGCGCGTGCGCAGTTCAACGAACAGGGCGCGCGCTACCGCTCGGTCGTGCTGCAGGCGTTCCGCGAAGTCGAGGACGATCTTGCGCAGTTGCACCGCCTCGGCGACGAATCGGATCAGGACGACGCGGCGCTCGTCGCAGCGCGGCATTCGCTCGCGTTGGCATTGTCGCGCTATCGCGACGGGGCGGTCAGCTATCTCGACGTGGTCACCGCGCAGACGACCGAACTCGATACGCAGATCGCGTCGTTCGACGTCGACGCCCGACGCCTGCAGGCATCCGTCGGGCTCGTGCGCGCGCTCGGCGGCGGCTGGCATGACGCGCGTTCATGAACGTTTCTTCATCGGCGCGCCCGGTGCCCGCACGGGCGCACCCGATAACGTCGATCCTGCCGGCATCGCCATTGCGGCACCGGCCACTGTCACTCGAAAAGGATCACGCCATGAAGACATTGATGTTCGCCACGCTGCTCTCCGCCCTGTGTGTCGCGCTGCCCGGCCGGGCCAGCGCAACGCAGCTCGCCACCGCGACTGCGCCGCAGACGTTCGCCGCGACCGCGCCCGCACCGTTGCCGTCGCAACAGGCATGGAACGCACGGCCGGCAACGCCGCTGACACGCGCGCAGGTGTATCGCCAACTCGTCCGTGCCGAACGCGACGGCCAGCTCGCACTGCTCAACCGCGAACTCTATTCGCACTGACCGCACGCAATCGAACATGCCGCGCGACGCGCGGCATGCGTGCCATCTGCCCGGCACGGCGCGATACCGCGTCGTTATCCGCCCGCGTCGAACCTGAACCCGAATCGCGCGACCGTTTCGATGCGCGCGGAAAACGCGTGTGCGGCCAGCTTGCGCCGCAACCGCACGACCAGCGCGTTGACGGTCTCGGGTTCGACGTCGGCATCGCCCCATGCATAACGCAGCACGGCATCGCGCCCGACCGGTCGCCCCGCTTCGCGCAGCAGGCATTCGACGAGACGGAATTCCCGTGTGCTGAGCGCCAGCCTACGGCCATGCTCCTCGAGTGCGCGCGTGGCCGCGTCGAGCCGGACCGGCTCACGCATCGCGATGACGCCCGTACGGCGCCACAGCGCGCGCAGCCGCTCGTGCAGCTCCACGAACGAACAGGGATGGGCCAGACACACATCGCAGCCGGCCTGCAGCATTTGCGCACGCTGCGCGGGTGCCGCGCCGGCGACGATCGCGGCAATCGTTGCGCCACCGGCCGATGCGGCGAGTCGCGGCAATGCCTCGAGAATCGCCGGGCCGGCGGCCGTATCGGGCGCAACGATCACGATCGCATCGAACCGGTCCTGGGTCGCCACGAAGCAGCCGTCGCGCCATCCATCGACGCGCTCGACGCCATGCGTGCTCTCGCGAAATGCCTTGTCGAGCCGCGCCACCTCCGGGTTCGGCGGGGAAATCAGCAGGATGCGCATCGACCGTTCCCTGACGCCGTCATGCGAGCGAGCGCGGCCAGCACTCGACCGTGATCGCCGCACCGGCCAGTGGCGCATCGCCGATTCGCAGCGCGAAGCCGTGCACGTGCATCACCGCCGAGACGATGCTCAGTCCCAGCCCCGAGCCGCTCACATGGCGCGTGCGCTCGCCACGATAGAAGCGCTCGAGCACCGCGTCGCGCTCACCTGGCGGGATGCCAGGCCCGGTGTCTTCGAATCGCACGAGCGGCCCGCTCGGCGTTGAATGGAGCGCGACGCGCACGCGGCCGCCCGGCGGCGTGAACTTGATTGCGTTATCCGCGAGATTGCTGAACGCCTCGAACAGCAGCGCACGATCGCCATGAATGCGGTCGACCGTTGTCGCGGCGAGTTCGAACGACACGTCGACGGCCTCGGCCAGCGGTTCATAGAGCTCGCATACGTCGCGCAGCAAGGCCGTGACGTCGACCGCGGCAAAGCCGCCGCGCCGGCTCAGCGTGCCGATCTCGGAGATGCGCAGCATCGCCCGAAAGCGCTCGAGCAACCGGTCGGTCTCGTCGCGCGCCGTCGCGAGCAGTGCCGACGACGCGGGATCGTCCGCGCAAAACGGCTGCTCCGCGAGCCGGGCCAGCATCGTGTGCACGCGTGCGAGCGGCGTGCGCAGATCGTGCGCGATGCCATCGCAGGTATGACGTACCTCACCCATCAGCCGCTCGACTTCGTCGAGCATGTGGTTCACGAGATGCGCGAGCAGGTCGAGTTCGTCGTAGCGTCCGACCGGCAGCCGCTTGCCGAGATCGCCCTCGGCGATCTGCCGCGTGACGCGCCGGATCGCGGCGACGCGACGCATCTGCCGCATGCCGAGCATGCTGCCGCCCGCGATGCCCGCGATCAGGATCATCACGCCACCGATCACGAGCCCGCGGATCGCGACGTCGCGGATCTGGATGAAATGCGACAGGTCGCGTGCGACGACCAGCGTCATCCCGTTGTCGCGGCGTACGGCCATCGCACGCGTGATCGGTGCGGGCTGGCCGTCGAGCGGCGCAAGCGTGCGGTTCAGCGTACGTCCGTTGCGATCCGTACGCAGTGCGGGCGGCGTCGCAATGTCCCCGGCCACGCGGCGCCCGTTCGCGTCGAACAGCCCGTAGAAACTGGTATGCATGTGCTCGTGCTCGAGCCGCCGGTGGATCGCGAGCGGCAGCTCGGCATCGGGAATCGAATCGAAATAGATCAGCTGCCACGCGAGCACCTCGTCGGTGTCGCGCGTCATCGTGTGCGTCGCGGCCACGCTGATCACGCCCGCGAGCACGAGCAGCGAAACCGAGAAGATCGCCGCATACGCGCACAGCCAGCGAAACGTCGTCGTGTGCCAGCGGCGCGTGAAGTTCGCCGCGCGAGCCGCATCCATCCGGGCCTCCGTCACGCGAGCATGTAGCCCGAGCCGCGCACCGTCTGGATCATCGGGGTCGCGCCGGGCGGATCGATCTTCTTGCGCAGCCGGCCCATGTGGACGTCGATCAGGTTGGTGCCGGGATCGAAGTGATAGCCCCACACCGTCTCGAACAGCATCGTGCGCGTGATCGTCTGGCCCGCGTTGCGCATCATGAATTCGAGCACGCGGAACTCGGTCGGCAACAGCGGAATCTCGTCGGCCCCGCGACGCGCGCAGCGCGAAATGAGATCGAGCTCGAGCGCACCGACCTTCAACAGCGTCTGCTGCGGCACGCCCGACGCCTGCCGGCGACGCAGCAGCACCTCGATGCGCGCGCTCAGTTCGCCGGAGTCGAACGGCTTCGTCAGGTAATCGTCGCCGCCCGCGCGCAGCCCGCGGATGCGCTCGTCGACATCGCCGAGCGCGCTCAGCATCAGCACCGGTGTATCGATGCCGACCGTGCGCATCGCGGTCAGGATCGCGAGGCCGTCCGCGCCCGGCAGCATCCGGTCGAGCGTGATCGCGTCGTACGATGCACTCATCGCGCGCAGCATGCCTTCGCGGCCGTTGTCGATCCAGTCGACCTCGAACCCGCGCGCGGTCAGTTCGCCGACGATTTCGTTCGCGGTCACCGCATCATCCTCGACCGTCAGTACTCGCATGGTTGCCCTCGCAATGAACGTCATGACGGGCGCACGCGATGCGCCCGCGACTATCGTAGACGCCCCGATCGCCGTCCGGCGTTACATGAAAAATGCTTCATCCGGTGCCTTGGCGCACGGGTGAAACATGTTTCATCCGTGCGTCGCCCGCCCCGTCGTGCGCGCCGCCTACGCTGACGTCATGCGGCATCGGGCCGCGCAACCAGGAGCTACCGGATGAAACTGTCGACCACCGTCGCCTGCATGCTGCTCGCATGCGCCAGCACCGCCGCGTTCGCGGCACCTCACCTGACACCGCAGGAATGCAACGCGTACCCGTTCGTTCACACCGGCCACGACGTCACGCATGCGGACCTCGTGCGCGAGCTGACCGAACTCGAACAGGTCGGCTACGATCCCGCGCACGCGAGCCCTTACTACCCCGACGATCTCGACGGCGCGAAACATCGCCTCGCCGCCGAGTACCGTGCGGACTGCACGCATGCGCTGACGGCCGATGCGAGCACACCGCATTGATCCCGCGGCCCGGCGCAACGCGGCCGGGAAAAACAAAAAGGCGGCACTCGCGTGCCGCCTTTTTTGCATGAAAGCGCATGGATACCGACCGCTGCGCCGCGATGCCGCTCAGCGCGACATCATGTTCATGCTGACGTTGTGCATCACCCACAGCGTGCCGACGATCAGGATCGCCGCGGTCAGCACCGTGTAGCTGAACGCCATCACGTTCCAGCGCTGGCCCGACGAGCCGTTCATGTGCAGGAAGTACACGAGGTGCACGACGATCTGCACGAACGCGAGCACGGCAAGCGCGATCAGCGACGCGTGCGGCGACAGCACGCCGCCCATCACGAGGCCGAACGACGCGGCCGTGAGCAGCACCGACAGGATGAAACCGGCGACGTAGCCGCCGACACTGCCGTGCCCTTCTTCGAGTTGAGACGAATGCGAATGGGCCATTTAGATCACGCTCGCGAGATAGACAAAGGAAAACACGCAGATCCACACGATGTCGAGAAAGTGCCAGAAGAGGCTCAGGCACGTCAGGCGTCGCAGGTCGCGATCGGTCAGGTCGCCGCCGCGGAACACGATCTGCCCGGCGAGCACGATCATCCACAGCAGGCCGGCCGTCACGTGCAGCCCGTGCGTGCCGACCAGCGTGAAGAACGCCGACAGGAACGCGCTGCGCTGCGGGCCCGCGCCTTCCGCGATCAGGTGCGAGAACTCGCGCAGTTCCATCACGAGAAACGCCGCGCCGAGCACGAACGTCACCGCGAGCCACGCGAGCAGCGCGCCGCGCCGCTGCTTGTACGCGGCGAGCATCGCGAAACCGTACGTGATGCTCGACAGCAGCAGCGCGGCGGTTTCCACCGCGACGCCCGGAATGTCGAACAGGTCTTTCGCGGTCGGCCCGCCCGCATGCTGCTGGCCGAGCACCGCGAACGTCGCGAACAGCGCTGCGAAGATCACGCAGTCGGTCATCAGGTACAGCCAGAACCCGAACACCGAGTGCGACGGCGGATGGTCGTCGTGCTCGAGCAGGGTTGCGCTCAAGGTTTTCTGCAACATCAGTTGGCCTCCAGTTCCACGTCGTCGACGCGCGCGGCCACGCGCTTCGTCGGCTGCTTGTCTTCGATCTTCCGCACCGTCGACGCGGGGACGTAATAGCCGTCGTTGTCACGCGAGCTGTAGATCACGAGCGTCGCGACGATCCCGACCAGGCCGCCGATCGCCATCCACCAGATGTGCCACACCAGCGCGAAGCCGAGCACCAGGCTGAAGATCGCAATCACAAGGCCCGCGCAGGTATTCGACGGCATGTGGATGTCGCGAATTTCCGCCGGGTTCGGCCGGCCGTCGCCGCGCGCCTTCATGTCGGCGTACGCGTCGAGCGTGCGCACCTGCGGGATCACCGCGAAGTTGTAGTCGGCCGGCGGCGACGAGGTCGCCCACTCCAGCGTGCGGCCGCCCCACGGATCGCCCGTCGTGTCGCGGTACTCGGGCAGGTTGCGGTTGCGGATGCTGACCACCAGTTGCAGCAGCTGGCACGCAATGCCGATCGCGATCAGCACGGCGCCGAATGCGGCGACCAGCAGCCACGGATGCCAGGCCGGGTTGTCGTAGTGGTTGATCCGGCGCGTCATGCCCATGAAGCCGAGCACGTAGAGCGGCACGAACGCGACGTAGAAGCCGATCTGCCAGAACCAGAATGCCGCCTTGCCGAGCTTCTCGTTCAGCTTGAAGCCGAACGCCTTCGGGAACCAGTAGTTGAAGCCCGCGAGATAACCGAACAGCACGCCGCCGATGATCACGTTGTGGAAGTGCGCGATCAGGAACAGGCTGTTGTGCAGCACGAAGTCCGCGCCGGGAATCGCCATCATCACGCCGGTCATGCCGCCGAGCGTGAACGTGACCATGAAGCCGATCGTCCACAGCACCGGCGTCGTGAATTCGATCCGGCCGCGGTACATCGTGAACAGCCAGTTGAACACCTTCACGCCGGTCGGGATCGCGATGATCATCGTCATGATGCCGAAGAACGCATTCACGTTCGCACCCGAGCCCATCGTGAAGAAGTGGTGCAGCCAGACGAGGAACGACAGCACCATGATCGCGCAGGTCGCGTACACCATCGTCTTGTAGCCGAACAGCGGCTTCTTCGCGAACGTCGAGATGACTTCCGAGAAGATGCCGAACGCCGGCAGGATCAGGATGTACACCTCAGGGTGACCCCATGCCCAGATCAGGTTCAGGTACAGCATCGCGTTGCCGCCGGCTTCGTTCGTGAAGAAGTGCATGCCGAGGTAACGGTCGAGGCCGAGCAGCGCGAGCGTCGCGGTCAGGATCGGGAACGACGCCATGATCAGCACGTTCGTGCAGAGGGCGGTCCACGTGAACACCGGCATCTTCATCAGCGTCATGCCCGGCGCGCGCATCTTGATGATCGTCACGAAGAAGTTCACGCCGGTCAGCAGCGTGCCGACGCCCGAGATCTGCAGCGCCCACAGGTAGTAGTCGACCCCTACCCCCGGACTGAACTGCAGCTCCGACAGCGGCGGATACGCGAGCCAGCCCGTCTGTGCGAATTCACCGATCACGAGCGAGACGTTGATCAGGATCGCGCTGACGGCCGTCATCCAGAACGAGAGCGAGTTGATGAACGGGAACGCGACGTCGCGCGCACCGATCTGCAGCGGCACGACCAGGTTCATCAGGCCGACCATGAACACCATCGCCATGAAGAAGATCATGATCACGCCGTGTGCCGTGAAGATCTGGTCATAGTGGTGCGGCGGCAGGTAGCCGGGTGCGTTGTACGAGAGCGCGAGCTGCATGCGCATCATGATCGCGTCGGCGAAGCCGCGCAGCAGCATGATCAGCGCGACGATGATGTACATCACGCCGAGCCTCTTGTGGTCGACCGTGGTCAGCCATTCCGTCCACAGCCATTTCCACCGGCCGGTGATCGTCAGTGCGGCGAGAATGCCCAGCACGGCCAGCCCCATGAAGGCACCGGCCACCATGATGATGGGCTGATCGAACGGGATCGCCGATAGTGTGAGTTTGCCGAACATGCGTTACCCCTTCGTGCCGCAGGCGGCGTCCTTCAGGTCGAGGACGTGGCCATCGTTGTATTTCGCGATGATGTTGTGGAAGAGCCGCGGGTCGACCGACGAGAAGTAGCGCACGGGCGCCTTCTCGCTCGGCTGCGCGACGGTGCCGTATACGGTCGCGTCGAGCCGGTCCGGCGACGCCTTCACCTTCTGCACCCATGCATCGAACTGTTCGCGCGGCTCGGCGAGCGTGCGGAACTTCATGTCGGAGAAGCCGCGGCCGCTGAAGTTGGCGGACGTGCCCGCGTAGTTGCCGGGCTCGTCGGCGATCAGGTGCAGGCGCGTCTGCATGCCGGCCATCGCATAGACCTGGCCGCCGAGCTGCGGGATGAAGAACGAATTCATCACCGAATCCGACGTGATGCGGAAGTTCACCGGCGTGCCGACCGGAATCGCAAGCTGGTTCACCGACGCGATGCCGAGTTCCGGATAGATGAACAGCCACTTCCAGTCGAGTGCGACGACCTCGACGTCGATCGGCTTCACCGACGACTCGAGCGGCTTGTACGGGTCGAGCTCGTGCGTGGTCTTCCACGTGAGCACGGCGAGGAACAGGATGATCAGCGTCGGCACCGTCCAGATCACGACCTCGATCGCAGTCGAGTGCGACCAGTTTGGCGCGTAGGTGGCGTTGCGGTTCGACGCGCGGTAACGCCACGCGAACCACAGCGTGAGCAGAATCACCGGCACGACGACGATCAGCATCGCCCAGGTGGACGTCGCGATCAGCGCCTTTTCGGCAGCACCCACGCTTCCTTTCGGATTTAGTACATCTAAATTACAGCCTGACAGGCTCAAAGCCGCGCCGATCGACATCAGCGCCGCCCCGCCTTTTGAAGCTTTTCTTTTCATCACACAGCCCGAGGGTCATTGAATCCGTTTGCGTATGCCCGATGCGCATTCGATTCACGAAAGTGGCCGAATCATACGTCGCGCGAGTGCGATGAAAAACCAGCTAATGCGGAAAATCATCATTGCAGAATCTGCCGTGAGACAGATTGTCGCGGGGCAATTTCACGCAGCCGAAAGCCGGCCCGGCGCTGCCTGCGCCGGACCGCGATCGAATCGATGTATGCGCAACGACCGCACCGCCGTGCGATGCACCCCGCTCGTGCGACGTGCCGCGATCAGCCGCGCGTCGATGCCATGTATGACGGCTGCGGCTGCGCAGGGCCGTCCCCCGTCGGCAGCTTCGAATGGCTCGCGTCTTCGATCAGCCTGCCGACGGTCGGATCGATCGCGTCGGTGAACGGCTTCGGATCGATGCCGACCGCCAGCACGACCAGTGCGAGCGACGCGAACATCACGATCTCGCGACGGTTCAGGTCGGCGAGCTTCGCGATCCGCTGGCTCGCGACCTTGCCGAACACGACGCGCTTGAGCATCCACAGCGTGTACGACGCGCTGAGGATCAGCGTGAGTGCCGCGATGGCGCCGATCCAGAAGTTGAAGCGGATCGCGCCCATGATGACCATGAACTCGCCGACGAACCCCGACGTGCCCGGCAGGCCGACGTTGGCCATCGCGAACAGCACCGTGAAGGTCGCGAAACGCGGCATCACGCCCGCGACGCCGCCATACGCGGCAATCTCGCGCTGCTTCGTGCGATCGACGAGCACGTTCACGCACAACAGCATCGCGCCCGCGACGAAGCCGTACGACACGAGCTGCACGATCGCGCCTTCGACGCCGATCCGGTTGAACAGGAACAGCCCGAGCGTGACGATCCCCATGTGCGCGACCGTCGAGTACGCGAGCAGCTTGCCGAGATCGGTCTGCGCGAGCGCGATCAGGCTCGCATAGACGATCGCGAACAGCGACAGCGCGATCACGGCCGGCGCGAAGAAGTGGCTCGCATCGGGCGTGACCGGCAGCGCGAAGCGCAGGAACCCGTAGCCGCCGAGCTTGAGCATCGCGAGCATCAGCGCAGCACCGGTCGGGCCGTCGGTGTAGACGTCGCTCAGCCACGTGTGGACCGGCCACATCGGCACCTTGACCGCGAATGCGACAAAGAAGCCGAGGAACACCAGCAACTGCGGTGCGAAGCCGAGCTGCAGCGTGCGCCAGACGGCCATGTCGAACGTATGCGACTGCGCGTACAGGTACAGCATCGCCATCAGCAGCAACAGCGAACCGGCGAACGAGATGAAGAAGAACTTCACGGCCGCGTACACGCGACGCTCGCGTCCCCACGTGCCGATCAGCAGGTACAGCGGAATCAGCGTCGCCTCGAAGAAGATGAAGAACAGCAGCCCGTCCTGTGCGACGAACACGCCGACCATCAGCCCCGACAGGATCAGGAACGACGCGTAGTACTGCGCGACGCGCACCGTGATCGACTCCCACGACGCCACCACCACCACGAGCGTCGTGAACGCGGTCAGCACGACGAGCCACAGCGACGCGCCGTCGATGCCGACCCGCCATCCGGAATTGAATGCCGCCAGCCAGTTGCGGCTTTCGGCGAACTGCATCGCAGCCGAGTGCGCATCGAAACCGGCGACCAGCGGCACGACGGCCGCAAGCCCCACCAGCGCGCCGACGAGTGCGATGAGCCGCGTACGACGCGGATGATGGTCGGAACCGGCGCGCAGCAGGCACGCGCCGAACAGGATCGGAGCCCAGATGGCCAGGCTCAGGAAGGGGAAATCATGCATGTCAACGAGGCCTTGATGAAGTCGCGCACTGCATCGGGGACAGGCGAGACGAAAGGAACGAAATCAAATCGACAGATAGATTTCGTGAATCGCCAGTGTTGGCAAAATGTAAAGCGGCATCACCGGAAAACTTGACGCCGCTCAAACGCGATCGGGTTAACCAGCATAAGGCGATTGATTATTTTCTGCAGCGCAGCAGAGCATCGTTTTTTAGCGCGGGCCTATACCACTGATTTTTATGAGTAATTTTTTGTATTGCCCGATGAGAACGATCACGAAAATCGACGCAGTGCCGCATTTTTGACGCTGGCGGGCCATTTCGAAGGGTCGAAACGCGTTGATTGACGACTGACAGGACAGCAAGTGCGTGGCCGCCTATCCTTACAGCAATACTTTCATTTGTATTTCATTTCGCCTGGATCGATGCAGGTCGAGCGAATGCTCGCTCCGCCTGCGCCCTTCATGTTCCCGACCGCGATCGCTGGTGACTCGGATGGCCGCATGCGCGCATTGTCATCGTGCGATGGCGGTCGTGTTGCGCGGGAAAATGGACGAAGCGGCTGTCACGCGTGCCATGGATCGGCGACGATGCCAGCGTCACCGAATCGACGATATGACACGCGTCGATCATCCCACCAGGGGCGGGCACGTCGACATGTCCGTCGACGGGTCGATGAAGGAGGATGGTCAAAACGGAATGCGAGCCTGCCCTGGCCAGCACCTTGAGTCGCTGCCAGACGATACGCGACATGTAGCGCACCATCACCGCTCAAGCCGGGCACGCATTGGATCGGGGCGGGCCCCACCCGAATCCGCCATCGAAAGAGATCCGGCCACATCGCGCGTCAGGCTATCGGTGGCCGGAAAAAGAAAAAGCCCCGCAAGTCCGAGAACTTGCGGGGCTTTGTCACCGCTTTTGGCGGAGACGGAGGCCGCCAAACCCGGCTCCAGCGCGATCCACCCCAATCCAAACATCCCCAAACAATTCAATCACTTGCACTTTCAAAGTGTCCAATTTACCCTAACACTATCCAACCCCATCCAGCGTTTTTTGATGGGCTAACTGATGGGCCAAAAGACGATGTTAACTGACAAACAAGCAAGAGCACTTAAGCCTGGCGACAAGCCAGTCTTTGATGGAAAGGTCACTGGACTACTGTTGACGCCGTCCCAATCCAACTGCAAATGGACGCTGCGGTTCACAAGCCCCGTGACTGGCAAGCGGCGAGACGCCGGCCTCGGCACGTACCCGGAAACGTCGATTGCTGAGGCTCGCGAAAAAGCGCTTGCCATGCGCAAGCTCATTGACAGCGGTGAAGATCCGATCGACCAGCGTAACCGGGAGCGCGAAGCGGCCGCCGTCGTCGCAGCCGCCCTTACATTCGAGAAAGCCGCCCGAAAGGTTCATGAAGAACTCAAACCGGGCTGGAAGAACGAGAAGCATGCGGCACAATGGATCAACACGCTTGAGACCTACGTTTTCCCGAAGCTCGGAAACCGCAAACTCGATGCCATCACCCCCGGGGATTGCGCGGACGTTCTGCGCCCAATCTGGCTAACCAAGTCCGAAACCGCAAGCCGCACGCGGCAACGAATGCATGCTGTTATGCAATGGGCCTGGGCACACGGTCACATCACCGCGAATCCGGTCACAGTCATCGATCACATCCTGCCAAAGCAGTCCAGCAAGCCGGAGCACCAACCCGCAATGCCTTGGCAACAAGTTCCCAAATTTGTCACGGCTCATCTGGCCGAGCACAAGCCGACCGACAGCACGCGTGCGGCGCTGCTCTTCCTGATTTTGACCGCTACCAGAAGTGGCGAAGTAAGGGGCACGACATGGGACGAATTTGATCTGCGCTCCGGCACTTGGAACATTCCAGGTCATCGCATGAAAGCCAAAGAGCCTCATCGTGTTCCGCTATCATCACATGCGATTGCCCTTGTCAAGACTCTCAAGGAAATTCGATTGCACGAAACGCTAGTGTTCCCGTCTCCGCGAGAAAAAGTGCTGAGCGACATGACATTGACAGCCCTGCTTCGCCGCGTCAAAGCCGAAAGCGATACGCCCGGTCGCTTGGCGACCGCTCACGGCTTCCGGTCGAGTTTCCGTGACTGGGCGAGCGAACATGGCTATACACGAGATCTTGCCGAACGCGCTCTTGCTCACACCGTCGCCAATAAAGTCGAAGCGGCATACCACCGAACAGATCTACTCGAGCAACGCCGTCCGCTGATGGAAGCTTGGGCTCAGCACGTCTATTCCCGCTGATACCTCCTCGCGAAACGAAGGGACATAAAGGGTTACCGGCCACTCCGCCGGTAACCCTTCGTCACTTCTGGCACTGTGTAGGCAACTTTGGACAATTGAACTCATGCTATCCGTACCGCAGCTCTTCGGCACCGGCTCAACGGCCTGGACGGCTAGAGCCAAAATCCGCATCGCGTCTCGCTTCCACTATTCTCCTTCGATAATGGCCCGGCTCCCTTCGACCGCGCCAGACCAGCGAAGGTCTACGCGGCCCCTTTGAAGCGAAGGTTATCGGCCAAACCATTGGCAGTCGCCCAAGTAATCACCTCGCTTTTCAACGCATCCAAATAGTCGTTACCGGATGCGAACGCGGCATCTGCAAAAGGCTCGTGCTGAGCACCGCTCAACAGGTCTGAGAGAAGATTCTGAACTTTCTTTCCAAGTGCTTCGTCCTCTTTGACAGCGAGATACGCATTTAGCGGCTTGTCTTTCGAAACTTCGTCCCCACCGAGGTACCGCTCGAAATCCGGCACACTCACCCGATGCCGAACCGTAACATTGGCGGCACGCGCTTTCAAAACCTCATCGCGTATCTTCCTGTTCTCTGACCACATCCCATTTGCAGTGCCGTCGCGCTTAAACGGCGGGTCAGCGTCGTGGACGACACCAAAATCTATTTTGAAATGGGTTAGCACTCGGATAAGAGGCACAAGAACTGCCTTTCCGCGTGCTCGCACAACAGTAACCCGGTCGATAAGCTCATGTTGACGTTCGAGTATAGACGCGATGAAGGCAGCGTGCTCAGTGTCACCCTCGACGACGATCGGATACGATCCAAAAAATATTTCCGCCAAGCTTGGATCTATGTGCTGTAATGCCTGCAATCTCTTCTTTTCATCGCCCTGGAACTCAATAAAGTCCGAGCGGTAGGTCTTGGGAGTGATCGCCCCAACATCATCATCAGCGACACGCTCAAGCCGTACGATCGTCGTGTGATCAACGAGCGGGTTAATAAAATATGGGGAATGAGTCGTCATCATCACCTGCCAGTCCGCGCTCTCGGCAAGCTTATAGAGGTGCCGCTGCGCGGCGCGGGCCGCCATTGGATGAAGTGCGTTCTCCGGCTCGTCGATCAGTAATAGATAGCCCGGGAATGCGGGATCGTCCGGACTTTCCGGAATAGCCCCGCCATCGTTAAAAGCCTCTATCCGAGCCTCTATTTCAGCGAGTTTGTCGGGATTCGGACCAGATTTTTGTTGAGCTTTCTTCTCGTCGGCAAGCTCCTTCGCAAGCTTTTTACTGTGAGCCTCACGAAGTTCCTTATCTCTCGTCAGTTCGTTATGCACCTGAAGCATGGCCCAAAAAAGCGCTCTCTGCGCGCCGGTACCTTGCTGAACAAGCGATGTGTCCGCTTTTCCATCCTTGATCCGGAGACCAGATCCGTCCTTGACTAGTCCCTCGATTTTGGGCGCCCAAGGCGCAGCCTCGATATTCAAGCGCACGTCCAGCTTTGGAAATATTCCCTTGAATCCTTCCGTGACCTTCTGCGCAATCTTATTGAAATGATCCTGATGATCGGCGCTCAATCCATTGATGTGCGCGATCACTGAAGCAAGCGCTTTCGCCAGCGGCGAATCGGAAGTCGCCCGTTCTTTCTCAATCACGGCAAGAAGAGGCGTCAATGCAAGAGTCAAAAGCTTGCTTTCTGTACTCTCCGCATCGTCCAACGATCCAATCCGAAGTACACGCGGCAACCGTGAATTGAATACCGGGTCTGCACCGCCGGCCTTTCCATCCTCCGCCCAGTTTCCGATCTCCGGGTCCCAGGTGGACCGCAAGCGCTCAAAATTTGGCGCAGCCCATTGCCACCGGCTTCGCACTATCAGCAACCCATCTTTTTCTATTTTCCATTTCTCGTGAACATTCCCTATATTCTTCGGAATGTGAGCCTCGATCTCTATTTCCGAGGGCTGATCATCAGCAGCAGACTGACACCGATCTCGCGCCATATCAAATGACTGCGCACCTTTCGCAAGCTCATACGCGCGCAGTACAGTAGATTTTCCCGAATTGTTCCGTCCGACAAGGCAAACGATGTCATCCAGTTCAACCGTGACGCCTTCGTTTCCAATGCACCCAATGTTCCGCACCGTCATGCGCACGAGCTTTGATCGCGTAGTCACATTTTCCCCCGGGGAACGTTTTTCATTTTCAACAGGCACTCATGGTCGAACTGGCATCATCAATTGTCAAGAGCAATGGCAGTCCGCAGTGGATCGATACCAAGAAACCGTTTTCAAGGAGAAGAGAAAGCCGGGCACCCAAAAATTCGACGGGCTTACTTACAGTAATACTTCTGCTGGTCCGGTCGAGTCTCAGCTTGCTCACTCACTCCATTCCTGGCAACCGGATAGAATCAATTTGCTCCATGAGACGGAGATGCAAGGGATGCCAATCGGCCCGCTGTCGCCCGAGGTGTAGCTGTTTTGCTCAGCCGCGATGTTGATCGTCGCACAACACACGTTAAGGTGTGACCCAAAGCCGTGTTCGGCGCAGGTTGCGAGGCTACTCGCCTCAACGATCGCCATCGCGCTCCTGCTAGAGGTAGAACGCCACAGGTTACTCCGTTGGGACCGCAATTGGCAGCCTGCAACCGTGGGGCATTCCCCTGCTGTCGCATTCGAGCGTTCAGCCACGACACACGCCTGAACCGAGTACCTACGATAGCCGACTGTGCAACAAGGATGCGATCGCTGGAATTTTTAGCATCGCAGCTGTTACTTCTGCGTGCCGCAACACTAATTCAGAGTTCTATACCGTGCTCGGGAGCATCACTTTCGTGTGACTTCTTTCGAGAGCGAGCATAGCTCCTCTCCTTCGCCTTGATGGTATCCAAGTAATGTTCGTGAATCTTCCCGCGCAACGCCAGAACTCGGGGTTCATCCGCGATGGCGATCACGTGCAGGTACTTCGGCAAGTGCCCTTGGCTACCGTCTCCAAGTAGACTCAACGCCTCATCGACTGAGCAAAAAGTTTCGCCCAGGTCGGATGCCGGCTGACACAATCCGAAACTGACAAAGCTGGCCCAATCCCAACCGAGAGAACGCACGTTCACCGGCAAATAGGTTGCGTCCATACTTTTGCCCCCTTTCATTACGCACTCAGCAAGTGCTTGCGCCGAACAAATGGTCGGTGCCGGCGAGTGCAACGGATACTGCGACTGGTGATAGAAAAGATAGAAACCAATCTGCGGGCGAGCCACCAATTTTGATAACTGCCCGGAGCCGCTTCCCACATCAGCCACCCCATGCTTTGTTTTTTTGGCCTGGAACAGCGCCACCTTGCGGCAAGTGAGCCCGCCAATATTGATGTCGATGATTAACCCCAGATCAGCGCCTAATCGCGTCTCCTCGTCTGTACTGGCAATTTCCAGTGTTCCCATATAGGACTGGGTATCCGGATAGCCAAACTGACGCACGCGCTCAGTAGCCCAGTCAGCGAGCCATCGGTCAATCTGCGCAGTCAGCTTTCCTGTGAACACGTCTTCATGCACTTCGGTTTCGGAAAGTGAGGCTGCCGCCCATTCCCCGCACTGGAACATCGACCAGTAGACGGCCCAAAGCGCATCCACCTTGAACACACGCGGGTTCGCCAGCAGCGCCGACAACATTTGCCACTGATCTGCCGTGTGCAGATGGCTTTTCACTGCCCGCAATGGTTTCTCGTGCAAGACGCCGCGCGTAAGCTGGATTGAGCGCCCGACAATCTCGGGATAAGCCCCAGACGCGGCCATGCCGCTATACTTGCTGTACGCCTTTTGACGAACGTTGGCGGCCTCCTGATACCAACGATCGTAGGCGGCCATTACCGGCTGCCTTTGGAAAACCAGTGTAGGCAAGAGTGCTGATGCCGCATGAAGATTACGTGCTTCAACCTCAGCAGCCATAGCGCAAAACCGCTCGACAAAGTCCGGTGCGATCCAGCCATCCCCGGTAGCAGCAACAATTGCTTCGCTGGCATCCTGACGAAACTGCGTAACGGTAGCATGCGCAATCTTGCTGGATGCCAAACCAGCCTGCAGTGATATCAAGCGTGCGCGCTCATTCGCAACATATTGATTGTGTGCGGCAATGTCCTCGGTACGTTGCTTGCACAGATCAGGCACATCGAATGCCCGAGCAGCGTCGGCATGCTTTGCCTTCGCGCGACGGAGATCGAGAAAACCTGTTAAGACCTGGACCGGGGCACCCAACACGCCGAATCGAGTCCCTCTCCCTACCTGCTCCAATTGTGCTTCCATCTCTGCAACTTGTGCACTGTCTGAACGCAGAGTCTTTTCCCTCTCACCCTCCTCACTCCTTGACTCAAGAGCTTCGATACGATGAATTTCTTGATTCAGTGAGTGCACCTTCGCCGACAGCGTTGATGCCACGGTGGCAGTCGTCTCATTGAGAAGCGTCGCTGTCATGGCAAGCCGCTTTTGAACGCCAGCATCACGTAACGTCATCTATTTTCCTATTGGATCGCGTGTCAATTCCATCGATACTCAAAATACGTCCGTCCCGAGATGCACTCGCAATCGATACAACCGCGGAATACCGGCGCGGCCACTGACTTTTCCCAAGAGTTGCAACAACTCTCCACCACCGCACGACTGCCTCACCCGATCCTCACGCAGTCGCTTCTTCCCTTATCGGAATCGGCGATTGCCCCTTATCCGCAACAAATCGCTGCAGCCGCTCCCAAGCTGCGAGGTAGCGATGCTTAGGGATCGCGGCCAGTTGCTCGTCATGTGCGATCAACACCCGCTCAACATCCGCTAGTTCATCTTCGCGAAGCGTCCACACTTCGCCACGCTCTGCAAGTGCAACACAGGCATCCAGCGCAGCCTCTGCACGCCGATACAACTCGAGATCGGAACCCGAAGCAGTCTCGCCTCGCAAGAAGAACGCGAGATAGACTACGCCCAGCAGGCAGACGACCTGGTCACAATTCCCGTTTCCCGAACGAACCACGGCCAGCGCCATATGGTTCGCCAGAGACAACGATCGCACCTTTTCGATCGACAACGGCAACAACATCTCTTTCGTTAATGCTCGCCGACCACCGTGCCGTGTTGTGCAGCGTTTCACGGAGTTCCCCTTCTCTTTACAATCTATATCGCATTGCAAGAGCGATCTATTCTGTCAGTCAGTCAAAATATCGAATCATATCCTCGCATGCACCACTGATCGCATCAGCGCTTTCTTACCGATCTACGCGATTGGTGACGAAACCCTGTTGAGCCGCCCAGAGCACAATGTCCTGCTTCTGGATCGCAGCAGCCATCAACTCCGGAAATCGATCGGGCGTGCAGGCAAAAGCCGGGATACCGAGCGCGGCGAAACGGGTCGCGTTCTGGTGATCGTAGCCAGGGGCACCATTGTCGGCCAGCGCAAGCAGGCAGATGACGTTGACGCCTGCGGTCTTGAGCGCCGCGGCGCGTTGCAGCATCTGTTGTTGATTGCCGCCTTCGTATAGATCGGTGATCAGCACGAGAATGGTGTGCTCGGGACGGTTAATCACCTGCTGGCAATAGCCCAATGCGCGGTTGATGTCGGTGCCGCCACCCAGCTGTACGCCGAACAGCAGGTCTACGGGATCGCTCGTTTCGTCGGTCAGATCGACGACATTGGTGTCGAACACGACCATGCGAGTACGCACGGCCCGCAAGGATGCCATCACAGCCGCGAACACCCCCGCGTAGACCACCGATGCAGCCATCGACCCACTTTGATCGACGCAGAGGACGACGTCGCGCAACGCCGAACGCTTTCGGGCATAGCCCACCAGTTTTTCCGCAATCACCGTGCGCCGGTCAGGCAGATAGCGCGACAGATTCGCGCGGATGGTGCGATGCCAGTCGATTTCATTCATGCGCGGCCGGTGGTTGCGTTCCGCGCGGTTGAGACTGCCGCGTATTGCCTGGCGCATCGGCTCGGCCAGCCGTCGCTCCAGTTCCTCGACCACGCGCCGCACGACCCTGCGCGCTGTGTCGCGGGTTTTGGCCGGCATCACGCGCGACAATGACATCAGGCTCGCGACGAGATGAACGTCCGGCTCCACCGACTCGAGCAGTTCCGGCTCCAGCAGCATCTTGCGCAAGTTCAGACGCTCAAGCGCATCCTGCTGCATGACCTGGACGACGGGCGTCGGAAAGAACTCTCGAATGTCGCCCAGCCAGCGGGCAACATTGGGACTGCTGGCACCGAGGCTGCCCTGACGCTCGCTGTCATACAGCGCGGCAAGGGCACTATCGGCACGGACCAGTTCGGTGGGGAGTGTGGCGCCGCAGCTGTCCTGGGCGTCACTACCCAGGATCAGGCGCCAGCGTTGCATGCGGTCGGTTTCGAGATCGGTGTTGATGCTCATGTCATTTCCCCAGGATCGCGGCAAGCACCGGCAGGACACGGGCGGCCCGCGCATGGTCGAGCTCGACGACGGCGGCTGCCGCCACGGCAGGTGCATCAAGTCGCCGGACCTTGCCGCCCATTTCACGCCGCTCGGCAGTCTGGAAATCGGCGAATGCGCGGCGCAACAGCGGCAAACGCTCGAGAAAGACGTCGTGAGCGAGACCGGCAAGCCATGTATCGATGACACGCCAGAGTGCGTCGTGTTGCAGCAGCAACAGCCCGCTTCCGCGCAACAGTCCGGTCAGCCAGCCGGTGGACGCCGCCGGCGATACGACGGCGGCAAGCGTCAGTCCGGCCTGGCGCGCGACTTCCTCGGCGTCGATACGGTGACGATCAAAAGCGAGACGCAGTGCGAATCCACGCACTGCCGGGGCAACGGCGTCGTCCGTGGTCAGTCTGACCAGACAATCGAGCCATTCGTCCCGTAATGCCGCAATGCCGAGGGTATCGAGCGAGTCCCGCACGCCGTCCATATGCACCAGCATTCCTGTGGCGGCGGCCTCGTCGATGCTGCTTGTCGCGGCAGGGAGACCGATGACGATACGTTCGACCAGTGCTTCGATGATCGGCTGCAGATCAGTGACGGTGGTCCCCCGCACGTCGCCGTATCGGACCACACGCACCAACGGCAACAGTGCCGTCATCAGATGCACGAGATCGGCCGCGACAGCCGCCTGCGCCTGCACGCAGGCCAGCAGGGTATCGATTGCGACGGGCAATCGCGCCAGCACGGCCTGGTCGAGCATCGCGGTCAATCGCGGCAGGTCGGCGCCCGAGCGAGCGATTTCGCACAGTCGATGCGTTGCCGCATCCTCGATCGTGTTGCCGTAGCGACTGGTGGCAATGAGCGCAACGACCATGTCCGGACGCCAGCGCAGTTCCCACGCCTCGCGAAACGTGCCGGTGCGGTTATTGTCTCGCAGCAGCGTGCCCCAACCCACGTCGAGCAAGTTGAGACGATGCAACAACACGCTGCGCTGTCGACCGCCCTCTTCGCGCAGATCGAGATCGATCTGCTTGATCTCAGTCGTGGGTTTGAGCCGTACGCGCTTTTGACATGCCTCCAGGTCGCGCTGCAACGGTGCGGCGGCGACGGACTCGGGCACCTTGCCCAATCGATCGCCGACTTCCAGCTTGTAGCGAATCAAGGCCAGCGGTTCAGCCTGTCCGTGACAGAGTACGGTCATCATCGCTTCGCGGTGCTCAGCGAGTCCCGGCAGCGGCAGACCCCGCATGGCGGCAAGTGCATCTGCCAGGCGCACCGTTTCGATCACGCTGGCAGACGGCACGTCGAGACCTTCAGCGCGCATCAGTCGCGCGCTCTCCGTTACCCAACGCAAGCCGGCCGAGTCCGGGCTCTGCCACAGGTGACGATACCAGCCTGGCGATTCAACGCCAGCACCGTAACCTCCGGTATAGGCCAGGCGGTCGTCACTCCACGGTACCCAGGTCGCTTCGGTCCGGGTTTTCAGCAAACCCTTGAGGAGCGCCGTGTCGTCCTTGATCTTGGCGGCCTGCGTCAATGCCGGTATGTGCCATGCACCGCACACGACAGCGACGTTTTGATAGCCGGCTTTTTGCGCTTCGCGTATCCGTGTGCGCATATGGGCTTCACGTCGCGCTTCGCCCACCGAGGGCGCCGGCGCATGTTCGCGCAACGCGGCCATGGCCTCCTCGATGGCCGCGAACAGCTCGCCTGCGTCGCGGCGCTGCTCGATTTCGATCTCCCACCACAATTCGTGATCGTCGTAGCCAGCGGCGCGAGACAATTCGCCGATCGGGTCCATCCGCCATGCCGGCGGCAATTCTTCTTCCAGCGTCTCCGACAATCCGCGTTTTCCGGTTTCCTCGGTATCCCCCGCTGCATCGATGGCACCGTCAGCGGCCTCTGGCATCGCTTCGGCCACCTCCCGTTCCCGGGCAATGGATTCGGCGAAACCATGCGTGGCCGGCAGGTCCATGAACCACAGCGGTACGTTGCGTGTCACTGCATGACAAATTGCCTGCCATTCTGGCGAAAACTCGGCAAATGGATAAAACACGCCCAGCCGTGGCGCTTCGGTCGGGTAGATCAACAGCGCCACGGGTGGCTGCATTGCAGCATCGCCCGCCAATGTAACGATGGCGTCCGCTTCCGGCGGCCCTTCGAGCAATACGATATCGGGCTGTTGCACAGTCAGCGTCGCCGCCAGTGCGCGTGCGCAACCAGGGCCATGATGGCGGATGCCGTAATAGCGAACCGCCATCAGACCACTTCCATACAAGCGCGGTACAGATCCTTCCAGTCGTCGCGCTCCTTTACGACCGTCTTCAGGTACTCCATCCAGACCAACTTGTCCTGTACCGGGTCCTTGACAATCGCCCCCGTCAGGCCAGCCGCCAGATCAGCGGCACGTAATACCCCGTCGCTGTAATAGCCGGCCACGGCCATCCCGTGGCCGAGCACCGAAATCGCTTCTGCGGTCGACAGCGTGCCGCTCGGAGACTTGATTTTCGTCTTGCCGTCTTCGGTCAGGCCGTTGCGCAATTCGCGGAACACGGCGACCACGCGACGCACTTCCTGCAGCGCAGGCTTCTCGGCCGGCAGCGCCAGCGCCCTGCCCAATTCAGCGACCCGGCGGCTGACGATCGCGACTTCCTCGTCGAACGTCTCCGGTGTCGGCAGGATCACGGTGTTGAAACGGCGCATCAAGGCGGACGACATTTCGTTGACGCCACGGTCCCGATTGTTCGCAGTTGCTATCACGTTGAAGCCGCGCTGGGCCTGCACTTCGATCCCGAGTTCCGGCACTGGCAGGGTTTTTTCCGACAGGAGCGTAATCAGCGTGTCCTGCACCTCGCTCGGCACGCGCGTCATCTCCTCCAGCCGCGCCAGCTTGCCGTCACGCATTGCGTTGAGCATCGGGCTGGGCACCAGCGCGCGCTCGGACGGACCTTCCGACAACAAGCGCGCATAGTTCCAGCCGTACCTCAATGCCGTTTCATCCGTGCCGGCCGTGCCCTGGATCAACAGCGTGGAATCACCGCTAATCGCCGCTGCCAAGTGTTCCGATACCCAACTCTTCGCCGTGCCCGGCACGCCGTAAAGCAACAGCGCGCGGTCGGTTGCAAGCGTGGCGACGGCGATCTCGATAAGACGGCCGCTACCGATGTATTTCGGCGTCACCTCGAAGCCATTGTCCAGCTTGCCACCCAGCAAGTATGTCTTCACTGCCCACGGCGACAACCGCCAGTTTGCTGGCCGTGTACGCTTGTCATCACGCGCCAGTTCAGCCAGCTCTTCGGTGTATTGCGTTTCAGCGTGCTGGCGCAGCACGGTATTGAGGTTATCGCTCACAGCGGCATCTCCTTGATTACGGTGTGTTTGGCTTGCATGAGCGTGACGATTTCACGCGCCTGCTCCAGCATTCGTGATTGGCCGGCGAATTCGCTGCCGAGCCAGCTGCCATACAGTTCGACGATCGGTGTCAGTAGCGCCAGATCGTCATCGGCCGCGCGCAATATCGCCAGTTCGACCAGAGCGGCTAGGTCGTAGCACAGCATCAGGTCTGTCGGCGTGCGGGTTTGTTTGGCATCCGAGAAGAATGTCCGAGACAAGGTGCGAATGACCTCGGTCGGCCACGGCGCATCCAGCCGGCGAGCGAATGCCGAAGCCAGTTCGACCTCGCCCAGCGCAAGCTGGCGGCACAGCTCGCTTTCGCAAACGACCGGAAGCGAAGCTTCCCACAGGGCAGGTATCAGCGCACCCAATCGAGCCATCGGTTCGTCGCTTCCCAATGCAAACCTCAGGAAGGCTGCCGACCACTCGTGATCGCTTGCTCGACACGCTGCGGTAGCGCAGCCGGCCAACAGCGCATCGGCCCACTCATTGCGGGCCATCAATGGAATCAACTCTTGCGCTTCTGTGCCTGCGGCTTCGGTCCAGCGCGCGGGTGGAATCAGCGACAGCACCTGCCGCAACCAGGACGCACGCTTCCCCTCCCCGTGATGCGTCACATCGACAATGCCGTCGCGCGCCCAATCTTTCGGAAGCTCGCTCGGGATGTCGACGAACAACGTCGGATCGTGGCGCTTGCCCAGGAAAGCGGCGACCTTCGCGATGGCGCCATTGGCGGGCGTCGCCGCTTGCCAGCGCACGCAGGCATCGGCTCGCGCCGACATCCGGCGCATGAAGGCCGAGGTCGGCAATCGGGCAAGCAGGTCGGCCGCCGCGATCCGTACCGTTTGTGCACGATCATCGAGCAGGCTTTCGAGGAGCGCCTCATCCTCCGCACCCAGATGGGCCGCCAACGCGTTGACGAACTGCTGGCGCCGATCCGCCTTCTCCTGCGGCAGGACGGCGACCAGCAGATCACGCGCCTTGGCGCCATCGATGCCGTGCAACGCCGCTAGCGCGTTGGCACGTTCAGTCGTGCCACCCTCGTCCCAGATACGCAGCAACGCCGCTTCATCCAGCTCCGGAGGCTGAAGCTTTCTCAGGCGCGCATCCCAGTCCGGATTCTGCAATGCGAGCCACCGACCGCGTTCACCGAGGACGTCATGCCATTGCGTCAACGCAGCGGCCTTGCCAAGCACGTGCGGCAACAGTGCCGGCGGCAAGCGATAGCCAGCGTACGCGATACGCGGAGCGAGCCATTCACCGAGCCCCGGTATCTCGTCCGAGATCGCGGCCGCGGCCAAGGGCACGAGGGCTGCCGGCATTTCCGGTACCGTTTCGTCCGGCGCGGCGCACGGCAGTTTCGTTGGATGCGGCAGCCGTCCGGCATCGCTGTACACAGCCAGGCTCCCGGCCTGCCATAACACGCGTTGTTCCCGGCTTCCGTCCGGCAACAACGCGTCGACCTCCGCGAGCGTGGGCGTGTCCTGCGGCGCGTTGGCCGTTCCGACGAGCGCGATGCGAACGAGTTCATGCATCATGCGACTCCTGTCAGGCTTTGATAGCGTCCGTCGGCATACAGGCCCAGTGGCCGCATCGCCCAGCCATCCCACTCCACCGCAACGGCCCGAGGGCGACCACCGGCAATCGCCAGCCAGGTCCAGTGGTTGCTGCCGTGAAGCGGCAACCCATGCCCTGTCGCATCGATCGCATGCCACATCCCGCCGGTGAGCACCGGCACGATTGCGTCCAGCACGGTTGCAAGGCGATCATGCCAGGGGTTGGCGGCCAGGGCGTTCGCTGCATCGTCGAGCAAGCCGAGCTGATCCCGGGTGCGCGAAAATGCAACGGGCGACGGCAACAACGCCGCTGTGCCTTTCAGCATGGCGCGCTGCGATCCGGCACCCGGCCAGAAGACCAATTCGCCATCGAACCCGGCGCCGGGCAACCAGGTCTCGGGAAACGGCTGATTGCCTGCGGCAAACCGCAGGAACAGCGCACGTCGACCGCTCATCTCGCCCAAAAGCCAAGTCCGCTGTACACGCACGCGCTCGTCTGCGTCGACGATCTGTCCGATCACGTGCCAACGATCGCGCAATGCTTCGCCATCGGCCAGCACGTCTTCTTCACGTTGACTGAAACCGATCAGTTGACGAAGATGCTGCTGCAGATCCGGCGGGAGAGAATCGAACCGCTCATGGGCACGGACCGCCAACGCGAGGCGCCCGAGCTCGGCCAGCAATCGTTCGGGCCATGCTTCATGACTTCCCGGCAAGTCCGCCAACGCGCGCACTCGCGCGGCCAAGCCGGTTGCCTGCGCGTCGACCAGTCGTGCCGCCATCTGCTCCCAGAACGCGGGGCCCTGCGCCGGCAAGCGCGCGAGTCCGTTGCGCACCAGATCCTCCAGCCAAACTTGCAAGCCGGCCATGCCGTCAATGACGCGCGCTTCGCGCTTCTCGGCACGTCTTCGCTGCGCGACTTCGTCCACCGGCGCTTCCGCCTTGGCGACCGCCCGCGCCTCCTTTTTGGCCGCATTGTCCGCCCGCTTGTTCAGCCATTCGCTGACCCATTCGGGCTCGTCGGCAACTTCAACGAAGTCCGGCTGGTTGGCGCTCAGAAGCAATAAGCCAAGCGCATGCTTGCACGGGAACTTGAAGCTGGGACACGAACATTTGCTCGCGAAGTCTCCGAGGTCTACACGGACCTGATAGGGATTCTTGCCACTCCCTTGGCACTCTCCCCACACCACGCGATCATTGCGTCCGAGCATCGGCCACTGCTTCGGCTGCGCCAGCTTCTTGCCATTCGCAGCCGAACTGCTATCTGGTGCCAACGCTAAAACCTGTTGTTCGGTGAGTTGTATATACACGTCTTTGTTGTCTAGTTCCAAAGAAACGGCCGAAAGCATCGTGCGGAGGCGTCGCTCGATTCAAGCAGCCAACGATACGAAAATTCCTTCTCCTCTGCTATTCGCATTCGATCTCGCCGCATTCGTTCAATTGCGGCACAAAACGTGACCCACCTATTTACCACTGTAATCATAGCGTCGACGCAAAGCTGGATCGCGCGTTATGCGCAACCGAAAGCAATTTGGACACCACGCCCCCCGACTTATCACGGTGCTTGGCGTCGATGACCAGACGTGTCCCAGGTGGCATTCCCAAGTCAGCTTGACGTTATAGCCTGAATATTCCGTACTCAGGCACCTGCCGCCCCGCGCCTTTGCAATCGCATCCATTTCTTCAATCGTTCGGCGCTTGTTGAGGTTAGCGCAGCGTCTGCACCACACGCCTGCGAGAACCTGGTGGCCCCATCCCTGCCATTCGTGCCCTCGCGAGCATCGGAAGCGGTACTTGCAATTGCTTCCACGATACTCCTCATCCAAACACTCCCCGCCGTTCGAAAGTGCCTTGGCATGTATGTCAGAGAGACGCTCCGACTTGAGACGCGCGTCTCCGTTGCGACGCGCAAAGCAAGCCCGACACCAGCCGCCTTTGACGATGCTGTATCCACGCGCGTGCCAACGATGGCCATTCGCGCACTCCCATAGGTAACTTTCCTTGATACCCAAATACGCGTCGGCAAGGCATCGACCGTCATGCATTGCGGCCGCTTCCCGAAGTCTGGCAAGCCCGTTACTGTCCGTGATTTGTTCTGCGCGATAAGCCAACGCACATGAGGGGCAACTATGGCCGTCGAGAATCTTGCGTGCCTCGGTCGTCCACTCGTGGCCTTCGTTGCATGTGAAGTGCTGTCGCACGTTTTGGCCGAGAAAGCGCCCCTCCCGGCACATAACGCGGCGCTCATCCAGCACCTCTAGAAATCGCTGCTCAACCCTGCTTCGCTCGCACTCGAGACACGACACCGTACCGCGCATCGCAACCGTGCCAATGCGGGTGAATTCATGGCCGGACACGCAGCGAAACAGGTAGGCAAATTGCGCACCGTTCCATTGCCCGGTGAGCAGCGTGAGCCCACGATTGGCGGCGATTTCGCCCAAAAACGAAAATGCCTCGCCAGAGTTCCTGCGCCTGTGTTTCGGTGGTGTGGACTTAGCCATCGTATCGCACAACCGTGTTTGCCATTTTCAAACTTTCTCGCAAGAAATCGTTGACCACTCCACGGCGTCGATGCCAAACCCTTGCAAATCGACGCGCCAGACAGTGCCACGATTACGAGCCAAGCGGGCCGCAGATCCGCTAGAAACTATCTGGAGGAGCGAACACCATGCATCCGTCTGTCGTGTGGCCGCTCGTTTCCATTGTGCGGCATATTAGCGGGCGCTCCGTGCGCCCACATCGCGCAAAGCGCGGTCAATCCGTTCCGTACTTCGACGATCTCGGACCATACAGCAGCCCTTTCGGCGGCCCAGCCGAAAGCATGCGGTTGCTCGTCAACGCCGCAACATCGTGGCCTTCGTCCGTCAGCGAATGCGCAACCTGCTTGACGGCGGCCTGCACGAGCACGCCGACAATCCCGAATGCGCCCACATTAACGTTATTGCCGAGTTCCTTGCCGGTCGCCCGACCTTCACCCTGCCAAAGTACATCGCCGGTTTTCAGATCGACGAGCTTTGCCGACGCGCCAACCACGGTCGTACTGTCGATGATCTGATAAACGGAGCCGTACTGCGTCACCTTGGAGTACAGGGCAGCATCCGCACCGAAGATTTCGCGCAATTTCGCAGGCGACGTGCCCTGAATCTCGGCGGCATTCGTGAGGCCGTTCTGCTTGAAGGTCTCGTCCATCACGGCAACCGGCACGACGTAGTATCCGGACTCGGCGAGCGGCAACGTCATCTGCGACAGCATTCCGTAAGTCGCCGTGACATCGTTGGTCTCGTTCACTGGTGGAAGCACGAGAATCGACCGCGGCTTGCTGTTCTTGAAGGCCGTGTAATCGGGGCGTTTCGCAGGCTGCGCGCACGCGCTCAGCAGCGCGACGATCGACAGCACGGACAGCAGCTTGAATGAAAGTGTTTTCAACATGTCAGGTTCATCACTGTTTGGCGGTTTTCTGTTGGGCAGCTTTCTTCTTCATCAGGAAATCCATATAGGCTGTCGATTCCGGAAACAGCTGCTTCTCGGCCTGGAACTCCTGTTCTGCCTGCTGTTCCTGGCCGATACCCGCGTACAGCATCCCGAGGTGTGCATGGAAGCCCGGCGGAGGCGTATTGCCCTTCGCACGAATCTCCTGCAGTGCCTTCTCCAGTGCGTCGATCTGCTCCTGCGGCGACGTCTTCCCCTTGAAGTATTCGTATACCTGCGGCTGATAGCCATTCCACTGATAGAGCGGCGGCGTGGTCGGCGCCGCGCAGCCGGCGAGCAGCAAGACTGCCGCAATCGCCGACAGCCCAATACCCCGTTTCATAGTTCTTCCTTGTTCTGATGTGTGAATCGGTGAAATTCGCAACGCTTATTGCGCCGTCTTGAGTGCACCTGCGTCGACCTGCTCGACCAGATGATTGACCGCCTCCTGGATCGCGAGATCGAGCACCTTGCCGTTCAGTGTCGAGTCGTAGCTTGCGGTGCCGCCAAAGCCGATGACTTCGCGGTTGGAAAGGCTGAATTCACCCGCGCCCTGGCTCGACGCGATGACTTCCGATGTCGTCGTGTCGACGATGTTCAGGTTGACCTTCGCATAGGCGACCTGAGTCTTGCCCTGACCGAGGATGCCGAACAGCTGCTGATCGCCGACGTCCTTGCGGCCGAACTCGGTCACGTCGCCGGTCACGACGTAGTTCGCGCCCTTCACGGCCTGCGCCTTCTTCATGAAGCCGGCTTCCTGCTTGATCTCGTCGAGATTCTCTCGATCGAGCACGTTGAAGCGCCGGCTCTGCTGCAAGCGCGTAACGAGGATCGTCTTCGCCTGCCCGCCGAGGCGGTCGATGCCATCCGAGAAGATGCCGCGCATATAGCTCGAGCGGTTGTCGAACTTGCCGACTGCAATTGCAACGGGCTTGCCGGCATACGGCTTCTGCGCGCTGCTGACGGCCGGCACGTCGAGCGTCCGCGACGATTCCGTTGCGCAGCCACTCAAGCTCATGGTAGCCGCCACGGCTATAGTCACCAACACGTGAAAGTTATTGGAAGCTTTCAATCAGATCTCCTTGTTAAGCTTAAAAATACGGCGTCGTGTATGGATCATTTTTTCGGTCCGCCCACCATCACACCATCTTCGGGGTTGCCGCCTTCAATCTGCGACTGTTACCAACAGCTGCCCTTCCTTTCTGCTGAACGATTTGTGTCTTACGAGGCCGCGTCGAAGCTGGCCGGGATTTTTGCGACTCGTGAACTTCTCGATCGTCGCGGGCAAATGCTGCGATCGGATCTGACGGCAACTGACGCGACGCGCGACCTTGTTGATCACGGGATCGCGAAGACGATGCTTGCGGCTTCAATTGCTTTGCCGGTAGCACCTCGCTTCGTGCGTTCTTGTGTGTAGCATTCAAACTTTTCAACTCGCTTGGGCTCACCCAAGTTTCTCGATACTCAGCGAATGCCGATGTGGTCGACAGCAGCAACAGACTTCCGATTACGACGTTGCGCATCAGCGGAATCCATACCTGAAAGAGGGACGCAGACTCGACAGCTTCCGCGTCCGGAGCGCCTAAACGAGGCACATCAAAATAGAAATCGAGGCGTTACTTCGTGAGACGCACCACATAGTAGCCAGCGACCTGTGCGTTTGCCGACAGGCTGTAGTTCGGCGCAACCGAGACCGATGCACCCTGGAGCACCGACTGGTAAGTCACGGTGCCGCCCGACACGTTCGCGTACTCGATAACCGGCGGGTTTTGGGTGGGTTTGACATTCGTCGTAAAGTTCAGAAACAACGTCGAGGACGCCATCGAGCGGAGATCGCCTGAGGACTTCACCTCGTAGATGTAGTCTGCAGTCACTCCAGCGGGCGTCGGATTCGGCTTCCCAAGGCACACCGTGAAATCACCGGTAATGCCGTTGGACGGCGTCTTGATTGTCAGCGTCGCAATGCCGTCGTCGGTGGTCAGATTCATATTCACGTTCGCGACGACGCTGCTGTTTGTGAGCGTCAGCTTTTTGTAGTCAGCCGGGCAGGAAAACGCGGCGTCCGTATTCGACGCGGTTTGCGAGGTCGAACCAGTCGAACTTCCCGACGCCGCGCCACCGCTGCTTCCATCACCGCCGCCACCACATGCCGCCAGCAGAACCGCCGAGCCCATCAGACCAACCAGTACCAGGTTCTTCATTTTTTCTCTCAATTGTTAAAGATAACTAACAAAACAAACAACACCCCACCTGTATGACTTGGCCAAAGCCTCCCGGTGTAGTTCCTGCATAAAAAGGCGCGGTGACACTGCTTGCCGCGCAAAGCGTCCAGACCCGGAGGGGAGCCTAGACGCGGCCAATCAAGACCGAAATATCAATCGAAAACCAGTCGCCGCTTCCGCTTCACAACAATTCGCGGCTCGGCAGTAGCCACGGACGTCCGCTCGGGTGTGGGCGGCTCCACGTACGCATGTCGCGCTTTCTCCATCGCGCGACGCTTTCGGTTCAGCCACGGGTGACGCGGAGGAAGCCGAACCGGTTGCGCGTCATTCGATACATTCGTTTCATCCAACTGGCTGTCCTCCACTACCAGAGTCTCCCTACTTAAAACTGTGAAGTCAGCTGGAATCCAACCGTGACGCGCGCAGTCGGAAAGCCGGACGGCTTATAGACGGGTGTGCCCGCAAACAGGTCATACGCGTAGGCGCCGAAACGGGTCCCGATGCTGCCCTTCACGCCGATGACCGCGCCCGCCAGCTGTGTGCCAACCAGCACAATCGGCTGTGGTCCCCATACGCGTCCGTAGTCCAGCCCTGCATACACCGCCTGCCCCGTTTGGCCGATCGGCATTTGCAGCTCGTTGCGCCAATAGAATCCACGCGCCGCCGCCAGCATCGTTTCTCCATCGAAGCCGCGCACCGTGTATCGGCTGCCGATGGTCACGTCGTCGAGGTAGTACAGCGTGTTGCCGGTATATTGACCGTGGAACGTGCCGACATAGCGAAACGGTTGTTTTCCGATCGCGAACGGTACCGACAGGTTCGCATCCAGCACCGCCATCTTGAAGCGATAGGTCGGACCACCACCAGCGGCGAGCGTATCGTCCTGCGCGCCGAATCCGCCGACGCCCTGCCGATATGCAAGCGAGCCATCGAACTGCGCGCCGTCGAAATAATGACGGTCGGTCAGGCCAAGTTCGATGATCGTGTTGTTGCGGCGCTGCTGAGAAATCTCGGTGTCTTCGATGAAGCTCGTACCGAAGCGACGCGACAGCTTGAAATATCCACCGAGCACGTCGTTCTGGTTACGCGCCAGCACGCGCGCCAGTTTGAAATCAACCGTCTTTGAGTTTCCGCTCGCCACGAACGTCTGATTCACACCTGCAATCTGCTGGTAGTACGTGTTCGTGTATGCGGACAGCGTGGCTGTCCAGTAACCCCACGGGATCGAATAGAAGCCGTTCCAGCCGTGCGACCCGAGGCGCTTGTCGCCGAACTCCAAGTCTTGGCTAACGCCGACGTTGAACACGTCGTTCAGACCGAGCGGGTTGTCGATGCCGACCGACAGGTTGCCTTGCAGCTTACCGGTGGCGCGCGTACCGGAGTTGTCGATCGATGCGACAACGGTCCAAGGCTTGCCGCGCTTCACGTCGAGCACGACGTCGCTCTCGCCCGGCAGCTCGCCAGGAACGATCTGCATCGACACATCCTGGCTTGTCACGCGCTTCATCTGCTCCAGACCTTGTTCAAGATCGCGCAGGTTCAGCACTTCACCGTCACCGGTCGGGAATGCGGTTTTCCACGTACCACGGAGTTTTTCATCCGCAAAGCGGACGTGACGGATCACACCGGGAATCAGCGAGAGTTTGAGCGTACCGGTCGATAGGTCTTGTTCCGGAACGAGCACGCGCGTCGTGACGTAGCCGCGCGCCAGAATCGCCTGCGACAGCCCCTTGATCAGCACCTCAACGCCTTGCTTGCCAACGCATTGGCCAGCATAGTGGTTCAGCCAGTCGCGCGCGAAGGCGAAGCGATCCATCGGTAGGGCCGACGCGCCTTGCGCCTTCGTCGCGTCAGGCAACGAGCCCGGCACGTCGAGTGTAAAGCGGTCGATGCGGAAGCACGGTGTTTCGGCGGGTAGCGCAGGATACGCTTCGATGTGCGGCACTTCCGAGCGGACGGAAGGTGCGCGCACGGTCGCGTCGCGCTGCTGCGCGTCACGTTGCTGTTGCGCCTGTCGATCCTGTTCCGCGTTCGCCCTCGCGGCAGCGGCTTGGTCGGCAGGTATGGGAGCCTGTTGCGCCTGCACGGCGAGCGATACCAAGGCTGTGATCGGCAGCGCCGCCAGCCGTTTAGTTATTTTCATTTTTAATTTAATCCCTGATTCTGCCCGTGCTCTGCAACTTTCGCAAAAATTTGTCGATGCAAATCAACCAGAATACGCGACATATACGAACGTCATTTCAGCGCCCACATCCCAGCCACCCTCAAAGTCCTCCGCCCCCACCTTTCCGTTTCCAATTTTTCAAAAAGAAAAGGACATATTCGAGGACGGAAAATTCCCCTGAATCCGTCGTTGCTATCAGTCAGGACGTCGACACCACATCGAACCAATACCTGGCGAACCACATCGGCGCTCACACGGCGATCCATCTCGATCATCATCACCAAGGACATTGACTGTCTCCTGCGCCACGTCAGATCGCTATTACTTCTGCAGGCCAACCTCCATGGGCTCATCGAACAAATAGACGATAAAGTCATGAATATTGCTAATGCTGCCAAAGAAATCAGTGCCCGCATGAAGCTTGAGCGTGCCTGTGATTTTCGCTCGACTGCAATAGCTGTACTTACTACCACCATTTGCAGGAACACTAGAGAGTAGGCAACGCTCAAGATTCGGATGATCTATGAAAATTCCGTTTACTTGATTATCCCTCTCATCCCTGCTGGCGACGAAATAACCCGTGCCACTCACCATTACAAAAAAACCGTCGAGAGTAACCTCCTTGCCATCGACCCAGTCGTGATCTTGCGATCTTAATTCAGAGATATTCATTACATCACCCAATTCAGTTAGTGCGTAAAAACCACTTGGCCGGAGAACTTCTTCGAGAATTCGTTCGCGGGTACAAAATACTGCGTCCCAGTCCCAGGATCGCGAACAGCAACAACAGATTGCCCGAGACGGGTTGTAACACCATCGACCACAACAAAATGTCCCTCTCCGTTTCCTAGGGTCACTCGCGCGATTGCCGCATTGCCATTGGATGTCGCCGCTGCCAAATCGTCAACTGTCGCATTCAATGTCCAGCGCGCCGAACTTACTCCATTGTTCTGCAACGCTTTGGTAAGTCCGACTACGTTGGTACCTTCACCCAGTATTAGGCCGCTGTCTTTCGCAAGCTGTGTAACGTTCACCCATTGCCCACGATCGTTCATAATCATCGCGCATGATGTCGGGCCGCACGCGACGTCTCCAATGTTTGAGACATACCTCTGATCGAGAACGAGTCGATCACCATTTCGTGCGACCGAGCTAGTTTCCGACGCAAGGCTTCCAGCAGGAGCGGCGCCAGTACCCGCAGGCATTGCGCTACCCGCTGCCAACTCTCCGGCAGCGATGCCCGCTTGATTGACACAAAGCACCGGATTAACCGCGCACCCCCGTAACCAAGCAGCAAGTGCCCCGGCGATGGGCTCTGCCCCAATCGCGGCGGCCGCGCCGGCAGCAATCGCAATCCCCACCGCCGGATTCGCGACCGCCCCAGGCAACGCCCGTTGCTCCGGCGTCAGCGACCCGTCCCTGTTGCCATACAAGAACGGATTGTTGTACTCAGCCGATGTCGCCTGGAATAGCCCACCACCATTCTGGCTGATGTACGCCACTGCTACCGTGTCCCCGCCCGGCCCCCTGCTCGCCGCGGCATCCACCAAGCGATAGCCGTTCGCCAACAGCATATCTTCCGCTTGGCTTGCGCTGATCGCCTTGCCCGTCTTGTCCGCGTAGAACCTCGCAAAGTCCTTGGCCTTCGACTTCGCCCAATCCCGTTCGCTCTGATGCAACTGCCGATTGTACAAATCAGCACTCAACGCCCCGCCCGCCCCGCTGACAGCACCGGCCGAACCACCCAACGCGCCGCCTGCCACCGCCCCCGCCAGCCCCGCAGCCACGTTCGACAGCAGCTTGCCGCCAAGGGTATCGTCCAGCGCACCGCCGACGGCATTACCCGCGAGATCGCCCGCCACCGTCCCGCCCATCGCGCCCGCAACGTTGCCCCCGCCCATCGCAGCACCAAGGCCCGCCACCGCGGCATGCGATGCAATCCGAGCCGCGCCATCACTACTCCACAGCGACTGTTGCCTACTTGCTGCGTCCATATCGGCCTGGGCCTGAGCTTGAGCCTGCGTATCGCCAGCCGCTTCAGCCGCATCCCTCGCCTGCTTCGCGCGCTCGAATTTCTCCGACGCCTGATTTTCGAGGTGCGTCGCAATGTCACCGACCACCTGCATCCCGACCTGGCCGACTCCCTGCTGGATCGCCATGTCGTTCTGCACCTTCTGCGCGTCGAAGGTGTTCTGCACCGCACCATTCGCATGTGCGGTATCGCGACTCAAGCCCGCCGTACTATCCCGACCGGTACCCGCGTCGCCGCGCACCGTGATCGTCGCGGGACTCACTGCCGCATACGTCGTGCCGGACGCATCGCTGCTCGTGCCCGCAGCGGAGAATCCGCTCGGCCCGAGCCCCTGCGAATTCTGCGGCCCCGACGTATTGCCCGCCGTCTGCTTCACCGGCGTATTGAGGTTCACACCGCCCGGCGTACTGTTGCCAAAGCCGCCGCTTGCGCTAAACCCGACCGTGTCTCCCGAGTAGTTCGCGTGGTTCTCCAGATTCGTGAAGCCCAATGTCTGGGTCGACAGGCTGTTCTTGTCCGCGCTCGCCGTACTCGCGATCACACCGCCGTCAAGCTGCGTGTGGTTCCCGACGTTCACGTTGAAGCCGCCGTTCCCCGCGTAGATCCCGCTCTGCTGGTTGACCGACTGATAGTCTGCCTTGATGTTCTGCTGGCTGACGCTTGCGCTGCCACTCACCGTCTGCCCGAAGCAGAACGGCGGCACGCAGATGCTGGCCTGAAATCCAGCGCTCGACTGCTTGCTGTCGTACGTACTGGTGTCCTGGCGGCTCTGAATATTCAGATCACGACCCACGCTCGCGTCGACGGTGTTACCCGCAGCTTCCGCACCGCGCAGGTTCGTATCCCGACCACTGGTCATCGACAGCGTGTTGCCGGCGTTGATCTGCGTATCGCGATTGGTCACACCCTGGCCATTCGCATGACCTTTCGATGCGTTCGCGGCCAGTTCCAGCGTGAAGCCGTTCTGCTGTCCGCCGATACCGAGCCCCACGCCGATGCTGCCGCCGCTGCTGCTGTTGTGGCTCGCAAGTTGGCTCGTGTCCTGCGCGCTTTGCAGATTGATGTCGCGAGCCGCGTTCAGCGTCACGTTCTGCCCGGAAATCTGCGTGCCGCGCGCGTTGATGTCGCCATCCGTCGCAAAGCCGCTCGCATCCTTCACACCGCTGCCGGTCGCGATCAGGTTCACGTTGCCGCCCGCGTGCAAGGTACTGCCGTCGTTGGCCAGCGAACTGCTCTGCGAGTCGCTATGACTCGTGCCGCCCCCGATACTTACCGTGGCCTTGATCAACGGCTGCCCCGTCGCCTTGCCGGCGCTCATCGCATCCGCGACCTGATAGGCGTTGTAGACGGCCAGGCCGGCCTGCGCCTTGTCCAGCGCGCCCAATCGCGCATCCCCGCCGCGCACCGAATGGTCAAAGCTCTGATTGACCGCCGCCACCGCATTGCCAACCGCGCCGCCCAGCGCCAGCGTCACCCCGAACTGGCTCGAGCTCTGGCTCATGCTGCTTTGCGTCGCATCCGTGCCTGGATCGAGATTCAGGTTCTTGCCGATCAGCGTCAGGTCCTTGCCCGCGCTCAGATCGGAGCCCGCAACCGTTACGTCCTGCTTCGCGTCGAGCGTCACATCACCTTTTCCGCTGACGATCTGGCTGCGCATCGTGCTTTGCGTCTGCGACGCCGTATCCTGCACGCTATGGCTTTTCGCCACGCCGACGCTGAAGCCGGTGGCCGTCCCGTTACTGCCCAGGCTGCCGATCTGCTGGCTGCTCGATTCCTGATGGCTCGTACTCGTGTCGAGCCCGGCCAGCACGTTGATCGCGCCCTGGCTCGCGACCAGATCGACGCCTTGCGTGCCGCTGATGCCCGAGCCCACGACGTTGATGTCGCCGGTCTTGCTCTTCACCACCACGCTGTTGCCGGACACGACCGTCGCCGTCTGCGTGGTCGCGGTCTGCGCTCCGTTCGAGCTACTGCGGCTCGCGTTGTACGGCGACGGACTGGTCCCGCCGCTGTTCGCCGTGCCGCCCACCCAACGCCCCAGATCGCCCAGACTCGGCGACGCCAGCGAAATACCCGTGCTGGAACTGCTCGACTGCGAGCTCTGCTGAAGCTGGTCGGTCGACGCCTGCAGCGTGACGTTGCGATTGGCCGTCAGCGCGGTCGTACCGCCCGCACTGATCGTCGAGCCGATCACCGACAGGTCGCCATCGATCGGCCGGCCGTTCGCGTCCTTCAAAGCGCCGCCGGTAGCCGTCACCGACACATCGCCGCCGCCGCGAATCGTGCTGCCCGCGTTCGTCAGGCTCGACATGTCGGTCGTGCTCGAGCTGTGGCTGCTGCCGTACGAGACGGATACCGACGGCACCGAAAGCGCGCTCGCGCCGATCTCGTTCCCGACGCTCTGTGCCCGATGGAAGCCGTTGCCCGACGACGCGTCCGCTTTCAGGTTCCGCACCGTATCGAGCGGCGTTCCGGTCACGGCGACCGTCAGCCCGCTCGAGCGGGATTCCTGATGATCGTGCGACTGAGCGCTGTCCTGACCCGGATCGATCGTGACGTTCTGGCCCGCAATGCCGATGTTGCCCGTCGCGCCCGCCACGTCGCCTGCCGCCTTGCCGGCAACGATGTCGCTGCCGCCGATATGGACGTCCTTGCCGGCTGAAATGGCGACATTGCCTTCGACGCTCCCCACGGTGCTGCGCGACTGGCTTTGCGTCAACGAGCTGCCATTGTATCGGTCGCTCCGCTCACTCGATCCGATGGTCACCCCGAGGCCGCCCGAACCCGAAAGCCCGGAGTGCTTCTCCTGGTGATACTCGCTGTCCTGCAATGTGTCGGTCGCAGCGACGATATTGACGTTGCCTTTCGCGGCCAGCCCGACGTCGTGCGTACCGACAATGTTGCTGCCGGTCACGTTGATGTCCTTGCCGCTGATGACCGACACGCCGTCTGCCGAAATCGTGCTGCCGTCGGAGTACGTCGCGGTTTGATCGACCTGGTTGACCGCGCTCGCATGGCTCGCCACGCCGCTGTGGCTATGGGTTTCGTAGGTGTTCGAAACGTGAGTCTCCGTCGTCGCGCCGACGTTCACGCTCCCCTTCGCCATCAGCACCGCATCGCCCTTGTCCAGTTCGACCGTGCTGCCCGTTACGTTGATGTCCTTGCCGGACGCGATGACAAGACTGTCGCCGCCGTGCAGCGTCGTACCGGTCACCTTGTCGTCGGATGTGTGCAGCGTCTCTGCGTAGCTGCCGTGATGATCGCTGCCGGAACTGTTGCTGTCCACCGTCGACGTCGCGGTCGCCGATTGCAGCGTCACGTTACCTTTAACCGCGACCACTCCACCGCCGTCCAGGTCGAGCTTGGCACCCGTCGCCGTGAGGTCTCCGCCCACCGCAATCGCGGAAGCGCCGCCCACTTTGACGGAACTGCCGACCACGCTGTTGATGTCGGTATTCGACACACCGTTCGCGCGCTGCACGATCTTGTGCTCGCCCGTCTGCGCCGCGCCAAGCTCCCAGTTACCGCCGACGTTCATGCCAAGGTTGCCGCCGACCGTCAGGTTGCCCGCGTTCTGCTGGAAGTTGCCGCCCGTCTTGATCCCGGCATCGCCCGCCACGTCGAGTTGCGCGGTCGGCCCAAGCGTCGTCGTCACACTCGTCGCGCCGTCACGACTCACCCGCGTGTCGGTCTTCACCGCGGTATTGAGAATCAGGTCGCCGCCTGCATCGAGGTTCAGGCTACCGGCCTTGACCTTCGCCGACGTCAAATCGACATTGCCGGTCGTCGTCAGCGACATGAGCCCGCCGCTTTGCAGCGCGCCGAACGCGTTGTCGATCTGCTTGCCCTGAATCGACAGCGTATTGTCCGCCTTCACGGTGCCGCTGTTCGTGAAGTTCTGCGCGTCCTTCAGATCGATGTCGGTCGCGGTGATCAGCGGTCCGTTGATGTTCTGCTGGTTCGCCCGCGCGAGGTAGACGACCGGCACCAGTACCGACTGGCCGTCAACCACGCGCGTTTCCATCATGATCACGTTGCTGGTCAGCTTCGATACCTGGTCGGCCGACAGGCTCGCGCCGATCGGCAAATCAAGCTGCTTCTCCAGCGCCGCGCCCGCTGCCAGCAGCGATTGGTACATCGTCTGGAGGTCCGCGTACGGGCCCAGCAGCGCGCGACCGGTGAGCGCCGTGACTTCGTTACGCACCAGTTGCTGTTCGTAGAAACCGTCACCCAGACGTTTCGGAATGTGCGCGAGGTCGACACCGAGCTGACCGAAGAAGTAGTCGCTCGAAATGAAGTTCTTCTGGTTCGTGAACGCCGGGTTCGTCTCGATCACGTAGCTCGCGTTCGGCGACGTGTCTGGTTTATACAAGCCACCCTGCGGGATCGTCAGGTTGTTCAGCACATTCAGCGCCGTCGCGCTCGCGATGACCGGATCGACCGTCGTCACACCGCCATGCACCGACGACGCACCCGACTTCGTGCCGCTCGCGCTGCCGCTCAGGCCGCCGATGGTCAGACCTTGCACCGCTTGACCGGGCAGCAACCCCAGCGACGGAATCGACGCGTTGGCGGCCGTGTTGTTGATGCTGACGCCCGTGCCCGAAATCGTGCCGTTCGAACCCAGGGTCGAATGGTAGTCCGGCAACGTGTATTGCTTGACCGATGCCGGCGCCGCCTGCGTATAGCCACCCGGGTGGCTCGTCACGAACGTGGCGTTACCGAACGGCAGCTGCCAGTTGTATTCGCTGTTGTCGTAGTTGTTGTAGTGATACTGCCCCGAGTACGACACGGTCACGCTCGGTGCCTGCTGACCCGTGGCAGCCCAACCGTCACCGTCGTAATGCTGCGGCATGGCGATATTGCCGACCGCCGTGATGCTGCTCCAGTAATTTTTCAGGTTACCGGTCGTCGACGCATCGATGTTGCCACCCGACACGATTTGCGCGCCCGGGCTGATACCCGTCACGGTCGTCGCCGTCGCGCTGTCAGCGTAGAAAGTCGTGTACTGATACGTGCTGTTCCACTGACCGCCGTGGGGCGGATCGGTATACACCCCGCCGATGCTGGTCGGGTCTTTCACGCCCACCTGGCCGGTTTGACCAGTGATGGGAATACCGAACGGTGCGAGCGTCGCCGGATCAACGGACCCGGTCGAGGTCGTCATCACACGGCGCGTGTTCGTGATCTGATTGGCGTGCAACTCCATGTCACCACCGGACTGGATCAACGCCGACGCGTTGTTGATCAGGGCCGCGTTCGTGTAATTGCCGCTGGCGTCCTTGCCGCCCGCCAACACGACCTTGCCCATGCCGAAGATGGCCGTCGTCGCCATCGTGTCGGTGGCCGTCGTGTCGTCGCGGTTCTCGATGTCGTGCGCGAGGATTTCGAGCTTGCCGTTGCTGTCCGATGCGCCAATCAGCGCGGTCGGCCCGAGGTTCGAGACCGTGCCCGTTGCATTGAGCGATGCGCTGCCGCCGACGATCGCGCCGGTGTTGGTCAGATTGCCCGACTGCGTATGCACCAGTCCGCCAGCCGACAGCGCGCCGGAGTTGACGATGTTGCCCGCATTGACGCTCAGGTTGTTGACCGATTGGACGTTGCCGCTGTTGTCGAACGTGCCCGGCAGCATGAAGGCAAGATCATGGCCGACGTTGAACTGATAGTCGGGCGTGACCGAGAAGTCGCCTTGCAGATTTACGTTGGCATCGTGCGCCGCGCTATACGTGCCACCGCCTTGCAGTGTCGGAGCGGTTACCGTGAGGTCGTGCGTCGAGCTGATTTGGCCATTCGTGTTGGTGACTGCGCCGCTCATCGCCACATCAACATCACCGCTCGAATTCGTGACATTGCCGATCTGGCCACCGCTGTTGTCCAGCGTGTTGCCCTGGACGTGCAGTGCCGCGCCGCTCAGTTGCCCGCCCTGCGTGTTGGAAATCGATGTCGCGCTCACCGTCACGTCGCCGTTGCCGGTGATTGCACCCATGCCCGATACGCCGCCCGCATGGCTGTTCGTGATCTGGCTACCGCCTTGCACGGTCATCGCACCCGTGCCGAGGTCGGCAATCGAGCCATCAGCATTGTTGATCGACGCCGACTGGATGCTCAGCGTACTCGTGTCGCTGGCCGTCGACTGGCCGGCCTGAATATGGCCGCCCTGGTTCAACAGCGCGCCGCCGTTGGTCAGCGACAGGGATGCGCCGGAGCGCACCAGCCCTTGCGCGTTGTTCACGTCGCCTGCGATCGTTCCGGTCACACCACCTTGGGCCGCGAGGATACCGCTCGAGTTATCCCAAGTGTTCGCGTTGACAACCGCCCTGCCCTTCGTGACGATGGTGCCCGACGCGTTGTTCAGCGCACTCGCCCCATTGCCCGGTTTGATCGTCAACGTGCCCGTGCCGGCATGCGTAATGGTCCCGCCCGAGTTGTTCAGTTGGCCCGGAGCAAGCGTCAAGTCCGTGCTGTTCGTCTGGATCACGCCCGCAGCGGAGTTATCCAGCGTGCCGGACACGTTGACGCCCATTTGAGACGAACCATACTGCGTGATCGTGCCGCCGTGGTTCGTGAGGTCCGTCGCGGTCAGCTGAAGCTGGTTCGCCTCGAGTTTGCCTCCGCTGTTGTCCAGCGTCGAATCCGCGGTGACCGACAGGTTCGGCGCCACAATGGAACCGCCCTGATTCGTCATCGAGCCCGTGTGAATCGTCGCGTTCGTGCTCGCGCCGATCTGGCCGCCGTCATTCGTCAGCGTGCCGGCCGTCAAGCCGACGGCCGTGTTGGACAGCAGCTTGCCGTTCGTATTGTTCAACGCGCCGCCGACGGTAGCCGTCAGCCCGGTTTGAGCGTTGATCGAGCCGGATGTGTTGTTCAGGCTGCCGGTTTGAGCCACAACCTGCCCATTGCTCGCGATCGTACCGCCAACGTTCGACACCGAGCCCGTGCCGTTGCCCAGCGTCAGCGTACCGGTGCCCGCATGCGTAATCGTGCCGCCATCATTGACGAGCGCAGCCGGCGCGAGTGTCAGGTCCGTGCTGTTGGTTTGCAACGTGCCGCCGCTCGAGTTGTCGAGCGTGCCCGAGACGTTGACGGCCATCGCGCCGGTGCCGGTCTGCGTGATCGTGCCGCCATGGTTCACAACCGTGGATGCGTTCAACGCAACCTGTCCAGCCTGCACGGTGCCCGCGCTGTTGTCGAGGGTCGTGCCGCTCAATGTCGCCGTCTGCCCCGCAATCGTGCCACCGCTGTTGGTCAGGTGTGCGCCAGCGTCGACCGCCACATTCTGCGCGGCCTGCAGCGTCCCGCTGCTGTTGTCGACTGACTGACCGGCAACATGGAGATTCGTATTGGACGTGATCGTGCCGTGGTTGGCGATCGTGCCGCCTTGCACAGTCACATCGCCATTGCCGCCGATCACGCCACCTTGCGCGCCAGTCGCCGTCGTGCCGGCCGCGTTCGTGAGTTGGCCTGTCGCGTTCAGCACCAGACCATCGGTATTGAGCGACGTCATGCGGCCTGCCGTATTGTCGATCGTGATTCCGTCGACGGTCGCGTGCCCGGCGCTTTGAAGCGTGCCTTGGTTGTTCGCAATGGTGCCGCCATGCAGCGCCATCGTGCTCTGCGAAACGAACACGCCGGACTGGTTGGCGAGTTGCCCCGCCGCCGTGACCGACAGCGCCCCCTGCGACGATACATTGCCGCCTTGGTTCGATACGCTCCCACCCGTCAGCGTCGTGGCGCCACCGCTTGTCAGGTTGCCATGGTCGTTGATGACCGTGCCCGCAGCGTTCGCGTTGATGGCGCCTTGTGCGCTCGTCGTTGCGCTCGTCAGGTTCACATCACCTGCTGTCGCATTCAGCGAGAGATTGCCGTTCGCAGCCGTCGTACTGCCGGAGAGGTTCACGCCGGAACCGGTCGCCGACACGTTGCCACCCGCAACGTTTTTGCCGGTCGCATTGAGCTGACCTGTCGTGGTGAGTTGCAAGTCACCGGCCTGCGTGACCGTACCGTCACTGTTCACGCCCGCGCCGAGCAGACCGGTCGAATTCAGCGTGCCCGCCGTCACGCCCACGTTGTGCTGCGCAGCCAGCGCGCCGGTGTTCACGACATCGGCACCGGTATTCACCGAGACCGACTGCTGGCCGTAGGTCGTGCCGCTGTTCTCGACCCCACCGGCCGCCGAAATAGCGACGTTACCGGTCGACGAAAGTTTGCCCGACTGAATCAGCCGCCCGTCGGTCGTCAACGTCAGCCCCATCGCATCCGCCGCGATGGTCCCGGCGTTTCGGACCCCCACGCCCCCCTCTGCTCCCACCAAAAAGATGCGATTACTGTACATACCGCCCAATTGACCCACGTCAATTGCAACGGCAGGGGCTGCACCATCGCCCTGGATTCGGGTCGCCTGGAGCGTGTCGTGATTGACCTGATTTGCGCCAGCGATCACATTCAGGTTTGATGCATAAATAGCCGCATTGGCCTTAACGGCTCTGGAAATCAAATCAACCTGATCCACATTCGTGGCATTCAGACCCGCGCCTTGCACCGTGATGAGGCCACGTGTCACGCTGAAGCCCGCCAGAGACCCATCCGCATTCAGATTCGGTGTACCGGTCGTCAGGATTGCTCGCGAAGTATTGATAAATCCACCACCATCAACGACCAATCCAGCCGGATTGGAAATAATCATCTCGGCACGCTGGCCCGCAATCTCAACGTAACCTTTCAGTTGTGAAGGGTTGTTGCTGTTGACCTGGTTGATGATGATCTTGGCCGAACCGTTCGGGCTGAGGTTCGGGTTGCCGTTGATATAGCCCGCTTGCTGCGTGTTCGTCAGGGTAGGTGAGTTATTGACAATAACGCCTTGTTTTGGTACGTCAAACTGCGAATAGGTATTCAGCGACACGCCCGCGCTCGAGGGCTTGGTGATATTGACTTGCTGGAGACCGTTTTGCGTCTGGATGACTGATGGCGCGTTTGCGCCCGCGCCCACGACCTGAGCGCTCGACCACGTCGGCATCATGCCCGCCGCCATCAACGCGGCAAATGCCGCGTGACGCATTCCAAACTGCGCGAGGGCACGCAGCACACCGCTTCCCGCAGTCCGCGCGGTTTCCCCCGTGCTTGCTTTCCCCGACGAGCTGGCAGTCTCTTGGACTGCGATCAACATGCCGCGCATGCGGCTGAATACCAGGCGATATTGGTTCTTATTCATGAATGCGGCAAACGTTCATATCGAACGTCAAGGAACAGTGGCTAAACGCATTGCACAAGTACGGAAACGCTTCTCAACGTCGAAATCAACGTTGTCGAAGTCTCTCGATTCCTCTTCACTCGTGCTCGCGGTGGCATGATGGGTCTCTCGCCGCGAATGTATCGAAATGTGCTCCGCCGCACTGTCAGAAATTGCAAGGCCCCACTAAGGTGCACAAGGGTGAAGCCAGCCCCCATCGCCACATGAGCAGCAATTACGACAAATTCAAAACAAAATGCCCGCCAATCTGAAAATAAAATTTGACACTTTGAATACCTTAATTGATAAACAGCACCGAACCTGGGACGCTCAGTAGTTCCAAGGCAACCGCCGACTGGGTAACGCTGTCGCTACGCTACCAATGCGAATGGATCGTTGATTTATTGAGTTATCGGCATGCCGACATCACCGCCCACGCCACGTTTGTGAAAGAGCGAGCGGAATCGTGCCGTTCTTGCGTAAATTCAGCAAAGCCATTCGAGTTACTAAAATACCCACCATCTCAAATAGGATGCTTTGACATTTCCCGCCAGCATGGGTCTGCCGATTACCTACTCGTGGCTGTAGTCGTCCGCGCGATGGAGCGTGTCTCCAATTTGCAACAAGGCTTCGCTCAGTAGTGGGGCGCACTCGCCTCCGGAATGCAGAATTTTTGACCCACATATAACCCTTCGTGAGCACGGCCAATCAAGGCCGCTCCGCCGCTGCAATCCTGCTCCGGCGCATATCGCTCACGAGGTTCCGCGATGACCCTTTCTTCCACCTCGCTGCTGGCAGCGCTGTCCGCAGTGCTCACCGTAGCAGTCGCATTCTTCGCATACCGGCAAGCGAACCGGCATCGTCCGCCCCCCGATATACCTCCGCCTGCCGGCACGGCTTCCCGCTCGCATACACCGTACGACGATGCCGGGTGGGACGCCTACGCCCGTCCTCCATACGGCCTGCACGTCGGGCACGATGCCCCCGACGGGTCACATTTCACCCACGACGCGCATCACTTCCATCAGGCCCAGGAGCCGTCCCCGACGTCCGCCGCTGCTCAGGACCAGACCGCGTCCACCATGGCCGGGCACCCGGTCCACTGTCCTCGCTGCCTCTCGTCCCGCATTGCCCCGTGCGATCGCGCCCGCCGGGCCGGCAGCGCCATCGGCAGCCTCGTCGGCGCCACCGGCGGCATCGCGGTGGCCCTCGCTGGAGCAGAAGCAGGCGCGGTCGCCGGCATCATCGCCGGGCCTGCCGGACCAGTCTTCGGCGGACTCGCCGGCGCGCTCATCGCCATGCTGGCCGGCAGTGCCGCAGGCAGCACGATCGGCTCCGCTGCCGGAAGCGCGATCGACCGCCGCCGCCAGCACGGCTGCCAGTGCCGCTCGCGCGGTCATGCGTTCAGTGCCCCGCGTCGATAACCCCCGTTCCCTCGCCTTTCCAGTGAACCAATTCCCGGCACTTTGACTGCTGCGTGCCCAGGCCAAGCCTTGGCTTCGCAAGCACAGTCGTGCGCCCGAGTCACATTCCTTCAACAGGAGCCAAGCGATGCTTCCTATTTCACCCCTCGAGTATCTGGCGGCATTCGCGCTCGCCTTCCTTGGCGGCGCGCTGGTGGCCGCGTGTCATTGCCGGTACGTCGGCAAGGTCCGGCGAGATACGTGGACCCGAGCGTACGAGGTTCCGGTCCATGCGTGATCGCCGTCCATTCTTGCCGTACGACGACGAGGACGACGATGACAGTCCAGCGTGGCAATCAGCCCTGAACCGGCTTCGTCAGATGCACGAGCATCCCGAATCCGACGAAAGCGAATCGCCACGCTATCGACCCGGTAAAGGCGATCTGGTGTATCCGTGTCCGGCGTGCGAGTCGTTCCGTACCGAGCAGCGCCACATTGCCCGGCGCATCTGCAGTGCGGTGGGAGCTGCGGCAGGTGCGACGAGCGGAGCTGCCGCCGCGCTGTCCGGCGTCGAGACCGGCGCGGCCATCGGCGCTCTGGGCGGGCCGATTGGTGCCGTGTGTGGCGGCGTAGCCGGCGCGATCCTCGCCGGCCTGGTCGCGGGCGCAGCAGGTTGCGCAACAGGTGCCGCCTTGGGCGAAGCCATCGACCAAAAGGTTCTCGACAACTGGCAGTGCCTCGAATGCGGACGATCTTTCACTGTCCGCCCCGGCTGACGCTTCGCCTCCTACCTTCCCATTTCGTTCCTTTCCTCCGGCCCGGCTCATGCCGGGCTTTATGCATCTCATTTCAGACGGAGCCCCCAAAATGCATCTCGTACAGAACATGGCCTATGTCGGTCAGGAACCGTGGCACGGCCTCGGCAACCAGCTCGCACCCAAACAACCGCTCGAAGTCTGGGCTCGCGCTGCCGGCATGGACTGGCGTATCGAAGAAGCCGAAGTCCGTTTCGTCGCGGCTGGCAACCGCAGCCTCGGCTCGATCCACGCGTTTCCCGAACAGAAGGTGCTGTACCGGTCAGACAACAAGGCACCGTTGTCCGTCGTGTCGGCTCGTTATCAGGTCGTGCAACCCGAAGAGATACTGGAGTTTTATCGTGATCTGACGGAAATCGGCGGGTTCCAACTTGAGACAGCAGGAGTCCTTAAGGAAGGACGCAAGCTGTGGGCACTCGCGCGTACCGGGCAATCCGGCACGCTCAAGGGTAAAGACGAGATCAACGGTTACCTGCTACTGGCAACCGCCTGCGATGGATCGCTAAGTACTACTGCTCAGTTTACTTCGGTGCGCGTCGTCTGCAATAACACCCTGCAAATTGCGTTGGGAGGGGACAACGTTGGTGCGGTCAAGGTCTCGCATCGCTCGCAGTTCGATGCTGCTGCCGTCAAACGCCAATTAGGCCTGGCCGTCTCCACGTGGGATGCGTTCATGGCACGGACCAAAGCGCTGTCCGAGCTGAAGGTGACGGACTCGGCGGCCGAAGCGTTCCTGCGTCGCGTGCTCACCTACTCGACGGCCAATCTGCCCGATCGCGAAACGGTTGCCGTGAACGAGCGGGCCATCAAGGCAGTTGGTCAGCTCTATTCCGGACGTGGCAAAGGGGCGGATCTGGCTTCGGCATCCGGTACAGCGTGGGGGTTGCTCAATAGCGTGACCGAATACGTCGATCACCATCGCCGCGCACGTAGCGACGATCACCGTCTCGATGCCGCCTGGTTCGGTGCTGGATCGACATTGAAGCAGAAAGCCTGGGACGAGGCCATGAAGCTTGTCGCATGACCAAGCCCATCCTGCCCCTGGCAATCGACATGCGGATTCAGATTCCACGCGGAGCTGGGTTACGGTTCGGCGGTCGATACGCCACGTATCCTGCAAATCAAACCCCAAGGCACGACTGTCCACCTCGGAAACGGCAAGCTCGTGACCTTCGCCAACGATGCGTTGCAAGACGCATTCCGGCGCACTCACTCAGCGTAGCGTCGTTCCCCCGTATTTACTCACGTTTGGCCCGGTCAGATTCGCTCTGCCGGGCTTTTTGTTTTACGAGGTTCTATGAAGACCCCTCACCTCGAACCACCCCGCGCGCGTAAGCCCGCACTGAAGCTCGTCAAGACGCAGGAGCTGAGTCGCGACGACTGGTTGGCCGTACGTCGAACCGGCATCGGCGGATCAGACGCCGCTGCCGCTGTCGGCCTGAACCCCTACATGAGCGCCTTGGAGTTATGGCTCGACAAGACCGGCCGCGCGGACGGCCTGCCCCGCCCCGATCCGGCCGATACAACGTCGCCGACGTATTTTGGGACGCTGCTTGAGCCCATCGTCGCGGCCGTCTATACCCAGCAGACCGGCAATAAGGTCCGCAAGGTCAATGCGGTTCTGCGCCACCCGACGATCCCCTGGATGCTCGCCAACATCGATCGGGAAGTTGTCGGTGTTCCGGACGTTCAGATTTTGGAATGCAAGACAGCTGGAGAACACGGCACGCGACTGTGGCGAGATGGTCCCCCGGAGTACGTGCAAATCCAGGTGCAGCATCAGTTGGCCGTGACAGGGAAAGCGTCCGCACACGTCGCCGTGTTGCTCTGCGGGCAAGCACTCGAAGTTCATCGGATCGATCGGGATGACGCGCTCATCGGGCGCTTGGTTGAACTCGAAGCTCGATTCTGGCGTTTCGTGGAAAGCGACACGCCGCCACCGGCAGATGGTTCGGACTCGGCCGACCGTGCGCTGCGGCATCTCTATCCGGGTTATAGCGAAACGGTCGACTTCACCGACGACCACCGCCTGTCGTCCGTCTTTGCCGATCTGGTCGCGGTACGGGCCGAGATCGAGACGCGCCAGCAGCTCGAGGCGCAGTTCAAGCAAATGATCCAGCAGGCGATGGGTGACACAACCCAGGCCGTATTCCAGACCGGTACCGTGTCATTCAAGCGCAGCAAGGACTCGTCGTCGGTCGACCTGGATCGGCTGCTGACCGATCACCCCGCGCTCCAACAGCAGTACGCCACCTCGAAGCCAGGTTCCCGGCGCTTTCTGGTTTCCACCTGACGGGAGTCCGATCATGGCTCAACACATGACCAATCTCGAATGCGTCACCGACATCATGGAATTTTCGCGGTACGGCGCGCTCGCGCAGGCGTTCGTGATGGATGCGCTGAGCAAGCACGCCGAACACGTTGCCAAGCTCCCACTCGATGAGTTGCAGAAGCAACTCGGCGATCACCCGCTGGTCAGCGCACCAGCGTGGCATGGCGTCGCGCAAGAGATTCACACGAAGCTCGAATCGCATTTCGCTCGGTAGCCGGCACAGCTTGCTGGCAATCGCAGCTCCCCTTCCCTTTTCTATTTAGAGGACCACCATGCTCAAAGGTCTGGCAATTACCCCGCCTGTTGTGGGTCGCATCACGATCGGAAAAATTGTCGAGAAGAACGGCAAGCGTCTGCCCGAGAAGGACGATCAATTCACGCTCACAACCCAGGTGCAGCAGCGTGGCGAGTGGCTGCCGCATCCGCTCAACGAAACGCTGCGCAAAGCGACTCCCGGCAAGCTACGCTCGATTCCGGTCCGGGTACTGTTCAACGAACCGGACCTGAACCTGCGGGCCGAATACACGCTGTTCGATCGCGATACCGGACGACCCGTCTGTGTCGGCAACGGAGAGACCTGCCGGCGCGTGACGAACGCCGGCATCGAATCTCTGCCCTGCCCGTCGCCGGACGGCTGCACCTACGCTCAGACAGGCGGCTGCAAGCCCTATGGGCGCCTGAACGTGATCGTCGGCGACGAGGACGAAATGGGCTCGTTCATTTTCCGCACGACGTCCTATAACAGCATCCGGACGCTCGCGGCACGACTGCACTACTTCCGCGCCGTGTCCAGCAATTTGCTTGCCTGCCTGCCGCTTGAACTGCGTCTTAGGGGAAAAAGTACCACCCAGAGCTACAGGGCTGCGATCTACTACGTTGATCTCGGCGTTCGTTCGGGCACGTTCGAGGAGGCTTTGATTCAGGCGAAGGAACTGGACACGCGCCGCCGTGCCGCCGGCTTCGATCAGGCTGCGCTCGACGCCGCCGCTCGGCTCGGCTTTGCCAATGGCGCGTTTGAGGATAGCCCCGACGAACGGGCGGCGCTCGTCGAGGAGTTCTACCCCAACGCCAAGCCCGACTATGTTGAAGCGGACGACGGCGATGCGGCTGGCCCGCCCACGACGCTTCGCGACAAGCTCGAACGCAAGGCCGCGCTGCTCGGCGGCAAGGCAGCATGAGCACGCGTCGCTGGGCGTTCATCCTGGCGATCGGTGCAATGTCCACCGCGCTCTGCCTATCGGTCCTCGCCGGCTGGCAGCGCGGCGGGTCGCTCCCGGAACGGTTCGTCTGGGTTGCGATCGGCCTGGTGCTCGTCACGAGCGCGCACCTGTTGCCGGCGCTGCTCCGGGAGACACCACGCGTCGTCCGTGGCGTAGGTAGCGTGTTATGGGGTGCGTGTCTGATGGCAGCGTGTTTCGGTCACGCGATGTTCTTCACATTCGCCCAACAGCATGCCGGTGAGCTGCGAGCGTCGACGGTACAGATAACCTCGGTACCGGCGCCCGCTCGCAGTCTCACGACGGTCATGGCAGAACGCGCGACGGTGACAGCACAGCTCGCCACCGCGAATGCGCGTGACTGCATCGGAACCTGCAAGGCGCTGAAAACTCGTCGGGTGACGCTTACCGCACGACTGGATGCGTTAAACGCCGAAGCAGACGATGTTCGACGCCAGCAGGTCACGACGGATCGAGTCACGGCCCAGCATGACGCATTACTCATCGATCCGGTCACGTCGCGACTCGCCACGTTACTGGGAGTCACGACAGCGCGCATCGATCTGCTGTCGGGGTTGATTTTCGCCGCCGTACTCGAGGGAGTCGCGTGCCTGCTGTGGACCGTCATCCTTCGGTCTCCGTTACCGGTGACCGAATCCGCCGTGGCGAGCGTCACGCCAACCATTGTCCCGGTGGTCACGGTGCCGGCCGACGTAACTCCGCCGGTCGTCACAACAGTCACGGACGCGCCTGACATGACTCGGCCGGTAGTCATGCCAGTCACGGCGAGTCACACTGCCGAGACCGTTAGTCGCAAAAACGTAGCGCCACGTCACGACAGCACGACCCGCAGTCATGCTCCGCGCGACGATCCGGTCGCGCCGTTACCCGAAGTTGCTCCCATCGATGACCACCTGTCGCAGCTCGTCCGAGACGTGGCCGCCGGATCAGTCCGGCCGACGGTCGCCGCCATCCGTCAGCACTTTGGTTGTTCCCAAGCGCGCGCAGCAGAGCTACGTCGTCAGCTTGCCGAACACGCATCGACGGCATAGGAGGCCGGGCCTCGTGCCCGGCCTGCTGTCTCTTTCCCCATCACTTTCACACCGTCATGAAACATGGACTCAACCGATCTCGTCAAAAGCGTCAGCATCACCAATCTCGCCAACCAGCGTGTCGCCGTCGTCGAGCGCGTGCGCGCCGCCCTCGATCTGCTCGGCGAAGCCCAGCAGCTTGCCAAGGCGGCGCATCTCGGATTCCCCCGGCTCGTACTCGACGAAAGCTACGGCTGTCGCGGTCGGCCCACCATTACCGGAGAATATGCAAAACGCGACGAGGCCGAAGCCTCCATGGTTCGTATCGTCGACATCCGCGGCTGGGACTACCTGCTGTCGGAATCGGGGCTGCGCACCTTCATGGACGCGAAGGCCCGCGAGCAATGGGGCAACCAGATTGCCGAGGGCGACGTGCCCGAACTGACTGCCGCCAACATCGAAGCCACGTTCGCCCAGCTCTACGGTGCGCGTGGCGACATGTTCGAGCGCGGCGTGCTTCAGTGCTTCAAGCGGCTTTCGTGGAGCTACAAAACGAACCAACCGTTTCTGTTCGGCAAACGGATCATCGTCAAGTACCTGTTCTCGCAAGGCAGCTCGAACCATCACATCACGAACGAATTGGACGATCTCATTCGGGTGTTCAGTGTGCTCGACGGCAAACCGGAGCCGGATCATCGAAACGGCGTGTCTGGTCTCATCTCGGACGCGCAGCGCCAGCGAAAGACTGAGGCCGAGAACAGCTACTTCCACCTGCGCTGGTTCAAGAACGGCAACGGGCACCTGACGTTTCTGCGCCCTGATCTGGTCGACAAAATGAACCTGATCCTCGCCAAGCACTACCCGAACGCGCTCGCGTCCGAAGCACGGTAGTTCCCTCGTCGTCGGGCGCGTCCTGCGTCTGGCATTTCCCTCAGCTGGTGCGACTGTGCATCCGGTCCTGCCGGAGGCTTGCGCTCGCCCGTCTGGAGAAACCGTCATGTCATCCGTTATTGCAACGCTCAAGCGACGCGGCACTGCACGACGCCGTGCTGCGACCAGCCCCTTACCCGCGATCCGCTACGCCACCAGACTGATCCGCGACGCCCCTGGTCGGTTCGATGCCGTCGAGATCCACGGCGTCCGGCAGTTCCCCGACGCCGCCGATCCGACACGAAGCTGCTGCGAGGTGGATGACGACAATCCGTCGTTCTTCAGCGTCTACCTGCATTTCGTCGCCGGCGGCGTCGTGTGCTGCGCCGATCTACCCACGCATCCGGACGCTGTGCATTGTGCGCGGGTCATTGCGCGCCGCCACCGCTGGCCGGTCTACGACTTCTACCCGGCAACGCAAACTCGCCCCAGCGACAAGCACGTCGAACACAGGCGACAAGCGACGAGCCGGTGATTCCCGCCAACTCTCTTTCACTCGCATGACCGTGTATCCGGTTCTGCCAGAGGCCGTTGTTCACCCTTTCCCGGAGATCATCATGAATCTACCTTCGACACACCACGCCGGCCCGCGCTTCAAACTCGGCCGGATCTTCGCGACACCCGCTGCCCTAGAAGTTGTAGCCGACGCGAGCATCTCAATCATCGATCTGTTGATCAGGCACGTCCGCGGCGACTGGGGCGATCTGTCCGAATCCGACCGCCAGCAAAATGAACTGTCGGTCGACGCAGGGCTGCGCCTGCTGTCCTGCTACGTTCTGCCCGGCGGGCAGACTGTTTGGGTCATTACGGAATGGGATCGCTCCTCGACCACGTTCCTGTTACCGGGCGACTACTAGTGGTCAGCGCGGCAAGGACGACATCGGCTGATCCAGCAGCGCGTCGATAAAGGCGTGCGGGTCGGCATCGAGCACCCGCAGGAAGTCCAGTAGTTCGACCACATCGAGCCGGCGAACGCCGCTCTCCACCTTCGACACAAAGGCCTGCGGCCGGCCGAGGCGATCCGCAACGTCCTGCTGCAACAGACCACGCTGCTTGCGCAAGTCTGCGAGCAGCGTCGCAATCCGCTGGTAGCGGGGATCGTGGATCGGATGGGTCATGAGGAAATTCTAGATACACATAACGGATATTCTGTATGCGTATACGGTATATTCGAGGAGGCTTACATGTTTCAGCTCGTCTGGCTGTCCGGCATTGCCGTGACGGCGCTTGGCATCACCTTCGACATGCATCGACTGCGTACCAACCGCGTCGGCCTCCGGCCGACCGGCTGGGTCGTCGCGTCCGTCTGTGCTGGGCCGATAGCCGGGATCGCATACGTGATCCGACGACGGACCGCGCTGGCAACGCTCGTCGACGCGGTCTGGCAGCTCGTCGGAGATGCGACGCACCCGGACACCGCGCGGCGCGAGCGGCTGATCGCGCTCGAGCGCAGCGGCCTGCTCGGGGCTCCGGTCTTCCGGGCCTGTCTAGCGAGGCTGGCCGCGGAAGCGACCGATGCTGCCCCGATGCCCGATGCCTCGCTTACCAATAGCACGGATGAGGACTGGAACGAGTAAGGAAATCGATGTCGCAACCGACCACACTCGATGCCGTTCACCGATAAAGCATCGTAACCGTGGCCTGAGTCCTGGCAGCAGTCTGTCCCTCGGATGCCAGGACCATTCGCCGACAGGCGCTCCCTGTCGGCATTTTTTATTCCGTCTGCCCGGCACGCGCCGAGAGCCAAGAAACGCCCGCCACTTCATCAACCACCACAGCAACGGGAAATGAAATCATGAAGAACAAACGCCACTTCAGAATCGTCCGCTTCGCATTGTGCGCCGCCACGGCCGCAATTCTGTCCGCATGCGGACAGAACGCACCTTCGGAAAGCGACGCCAAGCAGGTTGTCGCGAGTTCGCTCGGTGACTGCCGATATTTTGAACTTCGGGACTTCCAGAAGGTAAATGGCATTCCTGGCGACTCCGGCAACGACTACCGCGTGGATGTCAAATACACCATACGCCTGTCCCCGGACAGCGACGTCAAGGCCTATGCTAGGCAGTGGCAAGAGCAGTACGAAAAGTATCAATCCCTGAACGCCGACGCCGATCAGAAGGCGAAACAGTACTATGACAATAAACAGGCCTACGCTGCCGCAAATCCCAACGATCTAGACGCAGGACGCACGTTTGAGCAGCAACATCAGGACGAGTACCAGGCGATGTCGAATGCGAAAATCGAAGTAGGCAACGCCGTCGCGGCACTCAACAACACCGCTCCCAGCCTGGTCTTCCGGCGCGCTATCGTTCAGGCATGTCCCAGCATTGATCTGCGGCTTCTCACCAACTTCTTCAATGGAAAGGGAGCCGACTACAGCAATGACGTCGACGTTGAGTTCACGCAGACGCTCGACATGGTCAAGACCGACAATGGCTGGCAAGCTGCGCGGTAACGACCGGCATTCCATCCTGCGGCGATAGGAGTTCGTTGCCGTTATCCAGGAACAACCATAAAAGACAACCTGAAACGATGGGTTCGCAACGAAGCAACCTCGCTCCCACTGAACCGCTCCACGTCGCGGCAGCAGCGCTGCTCCAGCTGGCCGGCGAAACGGCTCGGGCAAGCGCGACGCCGGCGTGGGGCCGCAAACACGCGCTCGAACTGCTCGACACCCTGCTTTCGCTCTCTTCGGCACACGGCTTCGCGCAGCAGGATCTATTACGCGAAAAGTTGATCACCGGTGCTTGTACCAGGCGTACGCGGCTGCTGGCTGAAGTTGCCTTCGAAAATGTGCCGTCGTCAGCGTTGCTCGACGCCATCCGACGGTCAGGCTTCCATTTCAGCGGATAGCTTCGACTCCAGCTCAGGCATGCATCGAGTGCGTACCGTGCCAGTCCGATCGACGAGGGGCATAGACGGGTGTGCCTCTTGGCACGCCCGTCCAGTTCTGCGTCGGCGCTGCTTCTTTTTTTGGCTGGTTGGAACGTAAAATAGCCGTCGCATTCCCGCGCTGCAGCCGGCGGCGGCATTCGAGAGCGCCCTCTTCAACTGTCGTCAACCTGTCAGGCATGTCCGCCTTGACATTGCTTGACAAGCACTTCGGTACACCGAAGTGTAGGATTCGATAGAGCATGGCATGCTGCGCACGTGGGCGCCTGACACTGCCAAAATGTATACCGACATGAAACAAGCTCTCCTATCCGTGATCCTCTTTATCTGCGCCTCGGCGGCGCGCGCCGGACTGGATGTCACGGCGTACAGCGGATTGGTGATTGTCGAATCCCCGGCCGTGTTGTCAGACGGAACGTATCAGGGAAAGGATCAAATCACTCTCGATCCCGGCAATTTCCCTGACCGTTTTCGTGGTCTCGAAGTTGGGAAGGTGTACCAGTTCACATCGTCCTTCGACTTCAGAGCCGGTTCCTATTCAGGGTACAACGCATGGAGAAATGAACTGGCAAAGCTAGCCGGATATCAGGCGAGCATGTCGGTCCGAAACAAGGCGGTCGAATTGAGATACGACGAAACGGTATGGAAACTCGACCATGGACCGTTCTGGGAGCTGATCGATTTTTCTGACGCAGAAGGCACGATAGGACCAGAAGTCTGCCGAAAGATCTACCGGGACTTCGTTCAGTATCGCGATCAGGCATCACGAGTTTCCATGCCTTACTTCTACGAGTCCTATGTCGACTGGATGAAGGCCTTCGAGATGTGCGCAAACAACGGCGCAATCGTCTTTCACTAGAGAGTGGATGGTAATCGGATACGCTCCGAAGTTCCGGGAGCAAGAAATTTGACAAGCATGCTTTTTCGTTTTCTGGTGGGACTATGGATCGGTGCCGCATCCTGCTCTGCGGGCGCGTCCCCGCTCACTGAGGGTACCCCAGTCGTCTACAGCGATAGCTACGTGTGGTATCTGTCGGACCGGCTAGCAAATACAGCGATGAGCCAGCTCTTCACGCAATCTCTACCAGCGGATGCTGCACATCAATTTCAGTTCGAACTGGCTTTGCTGTATCACCACGGCCTCATTGCCTGTGACGGGCCGCTCAATCAAATTGCGGACGCAGTAAAGTTTTCGGCATTGGGAGCATCCCAGGATAATGGAATCGTGAATGTGGACGATATCTTAAACGCATTGGGAAAGACGGACAGTTTGGTACAACCGATTCTGGGAGCATGGAATAACTCTGTCTTCCCAGAAATTTCTCGTGTCTTTCGGGCCCGAAAGGCCTCCACTGCATTCCCCAAATGCCTGAATCCGAACTACACATCCCCTCGCCCTCAATAGTCAAGCCGCTCGAGCGTCCCTTAGCTGCATTTTCGTCGAGCATCGATCACGCTCGCGAAATCGTCGTGACTGGCCTACGATGGCCAACTCCATATTGGTGTGACCTTGCGATCGGCTGGTTGGAACAAGGTCTAGCCGTTGACGACGGGATAGACGACATACTGCGAGTAATTTCCCAGAACCGGCGTTTCCCGCAGAGTCTGCGGCACCGCGCGTTTGTGCTACACGTACGATTTCTCGAGGCAAACGGCCTCGCTGAAGCTGGATAAATGGTTCGACGACGGATCAACAAGAGGAGATTGTTTTGATAATGCAGATCGATCAATTCAGCGAGAAAATTGCCTCACTGCAACGTCAGTTGAACGACAAACGCTTTATAGATCTTCGCCTGTATCGGCGTGACGCGCCCATCTATCAGCTGTCCAGCTCTGTCAATCACACAATTGCCTGCTGGTACAGTGAGAATTATCAGCCGATCAGCGTCCTTATCGACCGAGTCAGAAGTTTCATGCGCGAGACTCCGGCTGCGAGACCCGAAGCCGCAGAGTATTACTCGCTTGCGGAAGAGTTCTTCAAGGTCATGATATCCGCACTTGAGGTTACTCCAAACGCGGAAGCTTATGAAGATTGAAAAATATCGACTCAGGCTCATATCGACGCGGATGGCCGCGAGCGGCACAAATCTGGAGTTAAGCCTTTGAATGAAAGACCGTCACATAGAGATATTCCCGTGAACATTGAGGAAATGGCCGTTCGATGTGGAGATCGGAAGTTGGATTTGCCAGACGTTGATGCTGCATGCCACGTCGCGAATATCACAAGACTCGATTTCTTCGACGAACTCGCCCGTTGGCTTGCCATCGAGTTCCTCGAGGGGCGGCGCGATTTCACGTTTTGCGATTGCGTAGCCAATTGCATGATGCCGCTCGCAGAGTGGAGCCTTACAGACTTTGCGTGGTCCGTCTTCTACGCGTTCGATAATGGAGAGTTCTATCATAGTGAGGACTCGCGAGATGTCGATCCCGTGGAGAAATACACAAGACCGATGCTGATGCAAGCGTTAGCCGAACTGAAATGATCGTTTACGTGAGATGGGTACGAAGGACCGGAGATCGAAGAAGGCAACGAAATAGTTCAGGAGGAAATGAATGAATTGGCTGAAGGAGCTGTTCCGGCAGTCGGTCCTGTCGCCTGCGCCGTCCATATCGGACGGATTCCCATTGCCTTGGTCAGAGGGGCGGCCTGGGATCTACCGCTTTCTGTCGAGTTTTGCGGTTGTGGATGACCAATGTCTTCCCGACGCGGCTGCGACGTTGCCTGACGAGGAGTTACTGGCGATCCGACGTGGCACACAACTGCGATGGGCACCCGGGGCAATGGACGGCGTCTTCGGTCATCACGCGGCGAGCGATGACAGCACGCAAGTCGAGCAGATAGTTGCCATGCTTGTGTCCGCGGCTGACACACGATCGGCTGAGGCGGTCAAGAATTTCTACGACCTGATTGCCGGGGATGAAGCCCTTCGCCTTGTCGATCCCTTTCTGACGTCGTTGCGGCAATCGCGGCCAACGGACCCCGAGCGTTTGCATGCCTTGGCTCGCTGGCTCGCCAGCGAAAGCCCGGATAGAGGTGCAGTCAAGATTGGTATTGCACTGCTCGGAATGTTGCAACCGCCTCGAGACATGGCGTTGCTTACCACTCTTGGTTTGCATGAGGAGTTCACGCTCTATGTCGCTGTGGCCCTCGGAAACACGTTGCCAGCCTCCGAGAGGGAGGATGCCTGGTGGTCGCTGGCCAAGCGAGTGAACGGATGGGGACGCATTCATTTAGTTGAGCGTCTGGCAACGATTGAACGAAGTGATATCAAGGCTTGGATGCTGCGTGAAGGCTACAAGAATTCGGTGATGATCGAATATTTGGCCTATCCATGTGCGGTCGGCGGCGAGTTGCTGCGCGCGCTGCGCGAGAATAGCGCCGACGATGCGTTACTTAATGGCGCCGGTGATATGTTGCAGGCGCTGATCGCAGGCGGCCCGGCGCAGGACATGGGCGACTACACCGAGGGTGCCGAGGCCACTAGCCTGTATTTGGGTCACCTGGCGCGACGCGTGTCGGCCCGACTCGATGACTATCTGGTCGCCTCGGACATCGCGGGGTTCGCTACCGATGAGGAAAGACCCTGGGAGGTGTTGGAAGCGCACGGTTGGACCGCAGAGCGTAGGGCGCACGTCGCTGCATTGGCCGGCGCCATCGTCGCGGACTCGAGATGGTCAACGCTGGCCGCTGAAGGCCTTAGCGCATCTGATGAGGCAGCTTTCTGGACGGCAGCAACAGTGGCGGAGCGCTTAGGGTTAGATCCATGGGAGGCTCGCTTCGATCGCCAGCGCGACGGGCAAGGGAGCCAGTGGTTTTATCTGATGCGGGATGCTGATTCGCTGCGCGTCGATCGCGTGGTCACCTTGGCGATGGAGCAACTGTGCTTGGATGATCTCGCGACTGGGGCGGCGGATGATTCCGGTCTTGGGCCGGCGTTTGCACAACAGGCCGTGCTCGGCGCGATCCTCCAGGAACTGGGACGCTTTCCTTCCAAAGGCTGGCCTCTGGTTGAGGCAGGTCTTCGGAGCCCGGTGATCCGGAACCGGAATATGGCGTCGAAGACCTTGAGTACCTGGGGCAAGGAGAGATGGCCGATGGCTGCCGAGGCTGCACTCAATGACGCCCTCCGCGCAGAGCCTAACGATCGGGTGCGAGAGTACATCACTCAGGTGCTTTCTCGTTAAACTCCGGTGTATCTTTACCGGCCATAAGCGGTTTAGGAGCGCTTCTCGCTAATCTCGCTCTGTGGGATAAGTCGAACGGGCAAGGCGAGCCGATGGATTGTAGCCGTATTTCCAGAACGACTTGAGTGCGCTCGCTGCGTGCTTCGGGATGAACGAAGCGGCGGATACGCTAATGCCAACACCAGATTGCCGCCTGACTAGGCCATAATTGGCCTTTACCCGTCGTTAGGCGGAAGCGCACCATTCGCGGAACTGTTCAACTACCCGAAATCATGAAGGAGAGTACAAATTGGGCTCCTGGTGACCTGCCCCCTTCAATAGGGCCAATGGGCTTCTAGCAAAGTCCCTTTTGAGCGGTCCCGGTTTTCAGTGCCAAAGGCAATGTTAGTCTTCGGCGTTCTGTTGGTCCGTCAGTTGGGCCTGCAGGCCCAACTGACGGACGTATTCGGCAGGCGGCACTTCACCGAGAGCCCTGTGAGGCCGACTCTCGTTGTATTCGACCCGCCATCGTTCAATCTGGTCCCTGGCGTCGGCCAGCGATGTGAACCAGTGCACGTTCAGGCATTCATCGCGTAGCGTGCCGTTGAACGACTCCACGAATGCGTTATCCGTTGGCTTGCCGGGCCGGCTGAAGGCAATCTCGACCTTGTGACGGTAAGCCCATAGGTCCATCACCTGACTCGTAAATTCCGAGCCGTTGTCACACAACAGCGTGCGGGGCGCTCCGCGTTTGCCCCTCAGTTCATCCAGTGCACGCACGACGTCTGAAGCGCTCAGTCGCTGACCAACATCGATGGCTAGTGCTCCGTGGACGAGCTCATATGAGAGCGTACCGAAAAAGTAGGCGGTATCGAAAGGGGCATCGTGCCCGCAGCTCGAGAGTCAAATTCAGACCGTGCTTTGGTGACCGACCATCGAATGCGAAAAATTCTCAATCTACTATCTTCTCGACGCAAACGCGATCGGACAGTTGAAAACGCAATGATCGACGTTGTCCCTACAGCGATCCACTCCGTCGCAATACTTGTCGATGATCGTGTAGCGTTCGGCTCGCAAGCTGCCGACGTCGCCGCGCGATTGGGCCCACGTGCCATCGACATGCTGGTATCCCGCCTCCACTCGCCCTCACACCCAGCCCCGGAAGCGTTCGATCCCAGTGTTCGAGGCCTGGGGGGATGGCTCGCCGCCTGGCAATTCGCCATCTTCGAGATTCTCGTCCATTTTGATGATTCTGCCCTCGATAGCATTCGCGAAATCGCATGGGGTGAATATGACTGGACGCAAGGCAACGCGCTAGAAATTTTAGTTCGCCTGGCAGCCAAGGGCATTGGACGAGAACAAACGATTGCGGACTTTCATCGCAACTTCGAACACGTTGCCGAGGAAGCAAAGCGATATGCCGTAGCCCCACTATTGCATCGCGCAAAGTTCGAGCCGGAAGTCGCCGCAATTGTGAGCAAATTGCAAAGCATCCCCGACTGGCGTGAGGTCGTGTACCGGTTAGAACGAACGCAGCGTTGAGCTACGTCCGCTGCCAACGTCACTTGGCTTCCTCCCTATCGAAAGCGACGCTAAGTCGCCCGGACCGATCACGGATAACGTACACATGGTACGGGTCAGGCAACTCTGGTAGTAAAACACGTTCTTCGTTCCAGTAGTCGTCGTTGAAAAATGTCGATGACGAATAGTCGAAGCTCCAATTGCGAGAAATATCGAACCGTGTCTCCCCAACGTCAGGCGTAACGGTTAGGCCCCACACGTCCAAGCGAGCCCCTTTCCGTATAGACCTATCGTGCGTGCTCCAGAAGTCGGGGATCTTTGTCCTGGAATAGACCTCGGCAATGGCGATGGCACCGGGAATAGCGGCCCATATTTCGGGCAAGATCTCGTCGGCCTTACTGACGCATTCCACGCAATCCAGACGATGGCGACATCTTACCCAGACCAATCTGGTGCCAACCTGATATTCCGAACGGAAGTAGCCTCCATCATCCGAAACGACGCCTAATGGCTGATGGTCTCTTAATTTCTCCATGCAAGTTTTCCTCCGTGGATGCAGGTCGCCGCATCTAGCGGACGAGGGCAAAATGCCATGTTAGCAAGTCTGCATAGCGCTCTCGAATAACCATTTGGGAGAGTGCCGAGCGACCGCTCCCGGGTCGACGACAAGCATCCTTGCGCCTGACTGACGACCGACTGAAGCCTTGCCGCCGAGTCATTCGATTCGAGCGCGGGCACACCGCCTAGCCTCATGCACTGCGATACAATCGCATGCTTACCACTACGGTGCTGTCACGGAGTGGTTACTCGCCGGACTCGTAACTCAGTCGGTTAGAGCAAGCGAGTCATAATCGATTGGTCGCGAGTTCAAGTCCTGCCGCTCCGACCAAATTACCTCGGGGCTCTCTGCCCATGCTTAGCTAGAGCAGCGGGCTCATAACCCGTTGGTGCCGTGTTCGACTCACGGGAGGCCCACCACTCAGCCATCCGACCAACAGACCGTGGAACCACTTACAGGCCGGCGAGCTCAGCGCATCGCCAGACTCGCGTCTCGACAAGCCGAAAGACGCTACTCGGTCTCCAGAAACCATCGCGCCCAATCGACGCTTCGCTCGATCCCGTCGACTGCCCACACATATGTTCCGTGCTCGGGATCGAAAAATACATCGATTACCGAGGTTCCGACAGACGCTGCGGCACCCCGAATCCGCCTCGTGTTACCGTCCTGCTGGATGACGGTGACTCCCGCGCGGGCGGCTGCCGAAAGCGACTCAATCGTTGGAGCGTTCATGGGGAACACCTTCCGATTTGGAAACGCACTGAAATAGCGCAAGCTATTAAGATAGTCGAGGAGCCGCCGTTCGGCAAAGAACCGACGGTCCTCGCACGTCGATCCCGCAGTCCGCGTCCCGGACACGCTCCGACCCGAAATGCGCGGGGCACGCAAGCCTTCCTCTTGCTCCGATGCAGCACTGATAGAATCGCGTTCGCCCGCCGCCACACTCGAACAATCATGGATTACCGCGTCACCTACGAGCATAGCCTGCGACAAGTGCCGGACGACTTCATCGCCCAGGTCGCCTCGCAATTGATCACCGACGTCCCTGCCAACATACCGCGCGCCCTGCTGCCTGAATACATCACCGAGCTCATCCTGAGTCGGTCGCCGCAAATCGCGCAGATTCGCCACCTACGCATTCTCTGATCGACACCGCGCTCGAATCGAATTGCTTAGGTCAGTCGCCACCATCAAAAGGGCAAATGCATGCGACGTGTGGTAGTCAGACGATCGACAGTTCACGGGCGTGGGGTTTTCGCGACCAAACTCCTTCGCACCGGGGAACGCATCTTCGAATACAAGGGTGAGGTCATAACGTGGCAATCAGCAATTCAGCGTTACGAGCATCGCGACGATGACGCACATACTTTCTTGTTCGGCCTGTCAGACGGCACGGTTATTGATGGCGGACGCGGCGGTAACAGCTCACGGTGTTGAATCATGCTGAATCATGCGTGCGCACCGAACTGTGAAGCTGTCGAAATGGATGGCCGTGTATTCGTCAGCGCTGTGCGTGACATACAGACTGGCGAGGAACTTCTCATCGACTACGCGCTCGCGGTTGACGACAACACGACGCACGACGATCGGGCCGCTTACCACTGTCGCTGTGGCGCGTCCGCGTGTCGCGGCACCATGCTCAGCAGCGCGTAAAAACTTTGCAGCGCGGTTACCCCGATCCGCACTACTTCGAGACAATGCACCATGGACAACCCAACGATTCGCGAGTTGCAAAAGCAGCTCGGCCAATTGAATCTGCTCGTTGAAGAAACCAGGCAACGGGAGAAGCAAGCCATACTCGCCGAGATCGGCGCACACGTGAAAGAGTACGGCATCACCGAAATCGAGCTACTACGCGCTGCTGGTTTCCTCAAGCAGAAGCGGCAGAAGGCCCCCGCCAAGTACTACGACCCAAATTCCGGAAAGTCTTGGTCAGGCCAAGGCCCTCGTCCGAAGTGGCTAGAAGGCAGAAACCTCGACGACTATCTCATTCGTGAGGCCCCGCAGCCGTGGTGGCCGGAACGAACCTGACCGCTCAACCGAGCTTCACGATCGACATGTAACCCTGCAATGCAAGCGGCGTCTGATGTTGCGAGCCCAACACCTTCGCGAATCCCATCCACAACGGACTGCCTGGGCCCCAGCTTGCCTGCACTCCACTTATGCCCAGCGAGCCAAGAACACCCGAAGTCGTAACGCTGCCCACCGGCGCATCGGGGTAATGCTGCACGGCGTATTGATAGATGCCGGGATAGGCATATCCCTGCCCGATCGCGAAATACATCTGAGCAGGCAACTGGTACGTGTCGGTCGATGGCGCGATGATCTTCACACTGCCCGATACGAGGTACATGCCGGACGGGATGGTGATCGTCCCGTCGTTGTTCGTCGTGTACTCGAAGCCGTTGCTCGCCCCGACACCCACGCGAAAATCGAGCTGATACCAGCTCCCCATGTCGATGCCGCGGCCACCATTCGCTTGCGCGGAGTGGCCGAGTTCGATCGTAAGCACGGGAGAGACACCGTGCGGCGACGGCAGATTGGTGAGTTGGCTTCCATCGACTGCGGGCAGCCGGCCGGTTGCGTCAAGCACGACGATGTCGCCAGGCGCCGTGCCGGCCTGCGACTTTGGGATCGCCGCGTCAGCCGTCGTCTGTGCGCTCGCCGCTTTGCCGGCGATTGCCTGAAGACCCGGACCAAGACCGCCGATTGCATTTCCCATCGCGGTAAGCGAGGAAGAGAAGGACTGTTGAGAGCTTGTCACAATGTACTCCTTGAGGGGTAGAGCGAGCCATAGGATTCGTCTTCCCCTTTCCCTCACATCACGGTAGTTGTATCGCCGGATTGCATGCCGTAGTGCGCGCACATTGCTTCGTAACGCGTAGTCAGGTCGTCGCGCGCTTCGCGTTGAAGATTGCGGAACGCTACGGATAGGCTGTCGCTGCGATGCTCGCGCGGCACGCCACCGAGTGCCCCCAGGGCGTTCTGCAGCCCCTTCGGCCAGTGCGACATAGCTCTCGCCGCCGAGATTGACGTGCGCGTGTTCAAAGCCCGCGCAGGCCAGTCGAAAGTGGTAGAGGCGGTGCTCCAGCGCGACACCGGCTACGATGACGTCCAGGCTGCCCATCTCGGTGAAGTCGGGCAAGCCGAGGCGACCGGGCTCGTGCACCTGACGGAACACAACATCACGTTCCTCGCCATGGAGTGCGCGCCAGTCGCGAATACGCCGCTCGAGCGTGCGGCGCACGTTATCCGGGAGGTCTGGACGGCGCCGAAGCATCTCGTCCCGTACGGTCAGGGGATCGGCGCGGCGGCGCCTGCGCGGCGCCTTCTTCTGCGACGGCAGTCGCGGGTCCTGTCCGATGCGGTAGACGAAACGGCCGCGTGTCGAACCAGTAGGCATTCTGACGGTATAGAATCCGGCGCCGGCGGTCCGGCAAGCGACCGGCAGCTGTGGTCGTCAAAGCTGCGAAGGTCACTCGCGAGAACTGCGACCAAATCAATCCGAAATTGCACCTTGGATATTGTCAGAAAATGAATGATTGGAAGAAGTTCAAGGTAGGGCGCCCTTCTGGAAGATCCAATTTCACAGAGCCAAGTTGTAGGCCATTTTCGGAAGTGGGACACGTTAGCCACGCAGACGCCGCGATGAGTATCGTTGAGTCGGGCTTGATCAGGAAAGGCTTGGTGTTTGACGAGTCGAAATTGAACAAAGAGCGCATCCTTGTGACCTGGTTTTCTCCGAATTCTTGGGGGCCCGGCTACCGTTACGGAAACGTTCGATTCGATGTCGACTTCGAGTCGATGGTGTCAGGGAAATACTATTACTGGGTCGAGTCGATCGCATATGGCATTGCGGCCTGCCGAATCCTAGTCACAGACCAGGATCGTTCGACGATCCTGCCCTCATACGATCCGCGCAAGCCAGACGGTCCGTGGTGGTACGACGCGTCGACTGACACGCACTACTTCAACAACAACTACACGTTGGAATTCATGTTTGAACGCGACGTTCGGTTCGATGAAGCCAAAGAAATCACTTTCGTACCTCATCACAGCAACTACTGTTCGGTTCACAGGAATGCACCACGCGACTGTAGAGACCTCGGTACTCCTGCTGGAAAAGGTGGCGCCCTGTTCCTCATGAAGGCTATCGCTGCTGGCATCGATCTGTCAGACATCGTTGCTCCGTTAGGTGTGAAAATTGGAAAAAATGGGAATAGAGGTAAAGCCGGGGTACACCTCGAATCCGCGCTCGGTGAGGTCGCGCGAATCGTCTGCAAGCGAGCGACTTACACTGGCGATGTCAAAGCCACCGACGCAGTCGCTAGGGCGCTCGTACGAGGGATGTTTAACGCGGCAACGATTTCGCACCCCTTCGAGGTGCGCGACCTAGCCGACACGTTTGCATCGGAGGACGAATTATTAGATGCTGTAGCCGAAGTTGTCGATCTCGCCCTCGACACACAAGACCGGCAAATGATCCGTCTCGCGCTTCAATGAATTGTTCGAGTACAGCAGCTCGATCTTCAGAAAACGTCGATCTCATCTCACGTCAAGACGGGATCGCCGGCCGCTCCCATTCCCATTGAGGACGTCAGGAAGCAGGCGGGTGGTGTCCATACCGTTCGGCGAGTTTGCGTTGTGACGACGTAAGCGCTGGCCACAATACATGCACACGGCTCTCCTCCATCTCGCGGAGCTGAGACTTAAACCTGTCGTGCTTGAGGTCGATCTTGAAGAACGATGGATTATGGTCGATACGATGCCGATTTAATCTCCACAGAACCACAAAGGCCTGCTTGGGAGACAGGTACTTATGCACCTTGAAGTACTGGAGCGCGTTTGAGAGGATTTCGTTTTCTTCTGCGATAGCCACCGCCTCGAGTGCCCGAATGCAAGCGTCTTGTCGCATCTGCTCCATGATGCGGTTGATCTTTTTCTTAGCATCCTCGGGTGAAAGAATGCGGCCGTTCTCGAAAACAGACAGTCCAAATTTCAAGATACACTGCGACCCGACCCAAAGGGTATTGCCAGTCAGGCTGTTCCGGATTTCGAACTGGTAGCGCAGCGACTCCTGCCCGCACAGTTCGCATGTTTCTCGAGGTGTCTCGTGGTCGACGACCGACTCGGTCACAGTCCACTCCTCGAAGGCTTTCGGGAGCGTGTCTCCAATGGAAAGCGGCAAAATGTTGTCTCGTACACGCTGGCTGTAGTGTTGCATGTTGGTCCCCGGAACGATATTCAAACTGGCCACAACCCGCCCGTCCAGATCGTGCTAGATGCAAATACTGGCCCGCATACCAATCGCAATCAAGGCGGGCATCGGCGAGTTGCAGTCCTTTCGGCAACCACGACCACCCGTGCTCAAAAATCAACCTTGCCGGAAGCGGCACGCGGCGTTCGAACTGCATCGTCTACCTAGCGGACCCGATGGCTGTCCTGCGATGTACAAAGCGAAGCAAGTCTGTACCTTCATGCACCACCACGGACTTGAGATCGCGCAGCAACTCCAGTAGTTTTTCGGTCACGCCGAGCCAGCGCGCGACCAGCAAGATCGTGTGATAGACTCGCGCAGATCCGCCGCTCCGGCGGTGCAACGCTGCACCCGCCTGCGACGTAAAACCATCATCGCGCGGAAGGCTCCCCGCCGTTCTATTGACCGAGCGGCATAATCCAGCCTCCCGAACCATCGAATCTCGCTCGCACGTGCTCTCGACTCGTAGATAAAATTTCCTCTAGCACGTCGCCATCACCATCGATCGCCGATCGCACTACTTTGCGCTCCAATCCGACGAACAACGGCCGAAGATTCAGCCGCACGAGCGTGCGCTCATCGGACAGAGACAGTCTTCGTTCTGCTATTGGGCCCTGACGCGTCACCACACCCCCGATGAGATCGTCAACCCAATTGGCCCTCTGCTCGGCACCGACGCCCCAAACGGTTGCAGTATCCAACGCCTGGTGTGCCTCCGCGAGCAGTTGGCGCTCCGACCGTCTTGCGACAGCAAGGTTCAACAAAGCATTCGCTAGCTCAACATGTCCAAGGGAGCGTAACAAGGCTGCGGCATGCCGACGTAATAGACCAACAAACATAGCGCGCTCATTCTCCGGTGAAAGAGACAGGCCCGGCTCCTCCGGATCATGTACAAAAATCATCGGATCTCTCGCTCCGCCATTCGCAGCTCCCCAACGAGTAGCTATCGCGATCCGCTTGATTGTCGCAGGTCGTCCGTGGCACACAACGTTCACTCGCCCCGTTTGAATCCATGCACGCCCGAGCGCTTTCCCGGGCCCCGGGCGATCATGGCAGCCCTTGGCTTCCGCCACCGTTAAATTCGATAGTCTGGAAGTGCAGGCAACCCAATCCGGGAGATCTCCGCGCGCTCTTCTTGAGATGCTTATCCTCCGCCGAGAGTTCAAGGCGATATTTCGCTGCCCGAGGTGAGCAAATATCGATAGCCCCATGTATCTCTCGAGATAAGCCCGAGCAACAAAGCGCCCGAATAGCCCCGACAATGCGACTTTAACTTCCCGAGCTTGCCCAAGCGGTTCGCGAAACACAAACGGAGTTCCGGGACCGGTCGGCTCGAGGAGTGCATCAATAAATGACCAACATGCCAGGGCGGGACCTGGAGACTGCAAAATCTCACGCACACCCGCATCTTCAATCTCTGTCACGGACAGACTAACGTCTGGGGTACCAACGGGGTCAGCCGCGAGAGGAAAAAACGAATGTTGGAAAGTGCGCTGCATGGTCAAAGGCCCTGATGTTATTGATCCTGCTTGTGACCGGACGAATGCGTAGCGGAACGACAATGCCTATGTAGCCGGCATTATATCGGTTGCGAGGTTACATTTTCGTCGCCCGACCCTCATCTATTTCTTGGTTCGAGGGACCTGAGCAACTTGGGCCTTCAGAGATAGCGTCAGATTCAACTTATGCTTCGTAAAGTCCGAAAACCGATATTTCCCTGGCTCGCTCGCCGGTCCGCGTTTTCCAGCCTTCGCCTTCCACAAACCGAGTACTACAACCTCCGAGTCTTCCTCGATACCTTCAAACCAGTCTGTATTGTCGGTCCAGATGCTGGGTTCGACACTGATTCCATGCATCGCATCCGCTGCCTCGTCGACATACTTCGGGATGTGGAGGTTGATTACATTCGTCAGTCGCCCTTCAATTATCGGGCTTCGCTTCGATTTGACGACTCCATGCAGCGCAATCGGATGTTTGACGGTCTGGAGGGATACCGCACGGAACGCCTCCATGTATCGCTCTGCTTCGAAGTAGAACGATGACCACGGCACGACCGTGTTGCCTTCGAACACGAGTTCGAGATACCTGGCGATGCTTTCGTCATCGTCGCAGGCTGCGCGAAGCGCGAGCACCTTCTTCGCCGAATTAATGTACGCTGATAAGTTTCCCGACTTACGCTTGTAAACCGTTCCTCCCGGCCGCGTCGTCCCGCCGCCTCTTGGAGATTCCGGCTTGCGTGCCGTCCCGAGGGCTTCCGCAATCATCATCAGCCGCAAACGGTACTTGCCGTCGCGCAAACTTTCAATCAAACCATCCGACGGCGTTACGAGCTTCTTCACATTGTGCTCGACTGCGTGCGGACAGTTATCGGCATGCTCGCCATCTTTCAATAACCGAAAATAAGCGGGTACCTGGACACTCTTATTGTGTCGCTCGCAAGTATAGGCAGTCTGGTGCGTAACTGCGGTGGGGCAATGTGCGCACCGCAGTGGCTCGACGCCCTTTCCTTTTGAATAGCCTTCTGCCCGCCATTCTTCACCCCGCGCATCAAGCGCCGTTGCCATTTTGATGCCCACCGATCCTCCCGATCGAATTACACGACCATCCAACCAATGTACTCCATTACAGCTCGGCGCCAACGAGTTCGCCTAATCTGGGCTTAGAGCGACGCGTTGACGCCCGGTTCCCGGCTCACGGAACACCACATATCTACGGAGACGATCTGTCGTAGTCAGAACGGAAAACGGCCAGTTCCGCCGCACTGGCCGCCAGATAAACCGTCACGGTGCACCCTGACCGTTGAAAGCCAGGACTGGCGCGAGCATATAGCGACAAGCCTATTAAGAACGCCTTGCGCTCTTTGCCGCGCCGCTTCGCGCGCGACGCTCCATGGACATCGAGACGACGTTATCGGTCGGTGCCGCATACGCCCCCGTATCAAAACGCGCCGACAGCAGTTCGTCTAGCAACGACGTCTGCACCTTCATCTCCTGAGCCAATGCCATCCGAGAAATACCAAACGCCTCGCGCAGGACTTGAATGCCGTCCGTGATCAAGTCGGCCGACTCAAGGGGCATGTCTTTATCCTCGAACTCGGATCGCGCTTCCCCTCGCCGTGTCAGGCCGATCACGCCACTTCGATATTGCTCGTCTGTAAACACACCGAGCTGCCGTCCACGATAGAGAATCGCAGCCTTCGAGACTCCCCAACGGAGCTTAATATCGGCAAGCACGGTCCAATTCAGACGCGAACCCCGCATTGCTGTTTTACATTCAGCCGCAAAATACCGACGAGGCATCATAAAGGCACTGGCAAACCGATTCGCCTGGGATTCAGTTACCTTATCCCCCGTCTGGATACCGATATGCAAGCAGAAGTGACCGATCTCGTGCGCGATCCCAAAACGGGCGCGGCACGACGAGCGCCCCTCAGAGTTCATCGCAATAACCGGACGCCGCGTCGCAAATGAGATCGCGTCAATCTCGGGAGCCAGCCCATTGATCGGCATCACAACAGCGCCGGCATTCTCCGCAATGCGCGTCATGTTCTGGATAGGGCCAAGGCCCAATCCCCAATGCTCACGTGCGCGTTCTGCTACCTGCTCTATCGCCTCCGCGGATGAGGCATCGCCTTCCTCAAAGTCATACCGAGGCAACTCCAAGTGCTCATCCATCACGTTGATCATCCGCTTCAGGAATTCCCCTCTTGCGCGGGCGATCTGGTGAAGTGCTACCTTGGTCGTCAGTTGTTTTCGGAAGTGGCATTGCTCATCGGCGATCGGCATCGGGTCCGGCTCAACGAAGAATTCAGGCAAGACTGCAAGTTGGTCGCAGAGCTTTGACACAAGCGCCGCCGTCGGTACATCGCCCCCCGACTCCAGACGACTCAAAAACTGCTTGGAACAACCGATGTGCTCGCCCAGCTCTTGTTGCGACAAACCATGGAATAGCCGCGCGACCCGCAGGTTCGATCCAATAAAAGTCATGGTGCGTCAGAAGTTCCAGTCTTGTCAGAGTCGATCCGCTTGGGACCGACCGGTGCCTTACCAATGTCCTTCGCCGGCGGGGTGTTAGCAGAAACCGCGTGAAGTGCCTTAGTACCGTCCGACGTCCAGCGACACTTCGCCCCCCCCGTCATGTCCTCGCCAACGAACACGACTCGCGGATCGTCTGCTTCTGCATAACCACCGTCAAGAATGAAGCAGAACTTGCACGGCACGCCGCTTTCCACCTCATCGAAAAAAGACTGCTGGATCGGCGTCGCATCAAGAACTGCCGGCTTAGTCGGATTCACCGGATCGTCCGTCGCAAACCGGCACGGAATACCCTCGATCGTGAAAACTAGGTCATTGCCGGCATGCAGCAGTTGAAGCCAGTCGTATTGCCCCGACAGGGCAACCGACTTGAGCCTGTTCTTCTGACGGGCGAAGCGCGTGGTGCCCCGAGAGTAGCCGTCGTCATACTCGCTCTGGAGGTCGGTTAGCGTCGTGAAATGCTCATCGATCAGGATGTTTGCGATGATTTCGAGACGGTCGCCGCGAAGCGCGGCGTGAAAAACTTCCGGAAGCGGCAGATTCATCAGTGCGGGACCTTGTAAATATGCAAACTCTGGAAAACGTCAACCGGATTTTTGTGCAAATTCCGGAATTCGTCAACTGAAATTTGCATCACCGGAGCAGCGCCGCCCTGCCCGGCCGCCAAGTGCATGTTGAGCAAATCCTGGCTAGGAACGCGGTGCTTCATACGGGCAACGAGGATGTCCCTGCTCTGCTTATCTCGATGGCCCGCAACTCACGGGGCGCCGGCCGCGCCGGAGTGCGCGCCTTGCCTAAGCGTCACGTCTAGTTGGTCCGACCGGATCGCCTAGGTTGCCAGCGCACTCGAGAAACTTGAAGGTCGACGCTAGGTGCGCGTCAGACGACCCGCCATAACAGCTCCGTGGATCTCCTTGACCAGCAGACACAGCAGAACTACCGACCGCGTGGTTTGCAATGATCTCGTCGTCCTCGGCAAGGGCAAGACGTGAGTTGCAGCAGGCGGCCCTTCGACGACGACCACACCTACGAAACCTAGGATCAGATGCAGCTGCGCCTCGATCGTGGCGAGCCTATGTGCGATCGTCGAAGTCGCGGGATTAGTACAATGCGGCTCACGAATTGTCGTTGAGAGCAGCGATGAACTCATGAACCGCATCACGGCTCAGCCACGCCTGAATCTGGTGATGCTTGATTGGACCATGGTGATCGATGGTGAATCGAAGCAGGCGTGCGCAGTATTCGATTGCGAACGAATGATTTGATTTTGTGACTTCGCGGAAAGTATTGCAGTCGTCGGTCCCAGCAACCTTCCTCGTAAACGTGCGCAATGAAGCATCGAAGTTCATTGAATCGCCTGACACCTGAAACGCACCGGCTTCCATTGTGCATGGCTTATCGGAGCCGGGATTAGTTGTATCCCTGCCAGCGTCCCATTTCCATGAGCTTTCGAAGCCAGCAAGCACGCGCAAGACCTCTAGCATCACCGCTTTCCGGTATTCGAGATTCTCCGGCGGGTACGGTCCGAGTTGGGCTTCGACATCCGAGTAGATTTCGTAAATTGGTTTTGGCTGAAATATGACTGGATCGGCCGTCTTCCCCCAAGTTACCAGTTCCTCGAGAAAGCTGTAAGGCGCAGAACCTCTGTCGAGGACCGGCCTTCTGCACGCGACAAAATGTGACATCACAAGTCTCCTTATCCGCGAAACATCAGATCCGACAGGATCATTTGGTGCCGCCCTGCACCTGGGTTGACGGCGATTGGATGGCGTAGCTGACACAGGCCACTGCGGCCTTCTGCAGGGCCGCAATACGTGCGTCCTCGTCGTTCTTCGGGTCGAAATACGCGGTCATGGCCTCTTCGAACCTCGTCCGTATCTGCTCCCTGGTCTTCACCACGTCCTGGGCAGATAACCCTTGCTGGCTCAGGATGTTTTGAGCCGAATTTGCCGCACCAGATAGCCCGCCCCATGCAGCGATGGCGACCTTATGCGCTGCCGCACTTGCAGCCAAGGCCGGCACAATGACGGCCCCCGCTACCGTGCCTACCATGGCAATCCCGAATGACGTCCACTTCAGGTTGCTGGCCTGATTCTCGTAACCCGCAAAAACCTTGTTGCACGCGGCAAGGGTGTCGGCAAAGTCTTGTGCCAACGCCTGATCTACCTTCATCTTGAGATCGCTCTTTTTCGATTCGGACGACTCGGCTGTAATAAACGCCTCAACTCCCCCCGTCACGCCTTCTGTTCGTAACACGGCACGTGTTGATGGGATGCCACCCTCTCCAAGCACACTTCCTTTTCCAAGATCGACTGGAACACTGCACGCTTGCAAAGAAGAAATCCCGATCAAAAGTACGACGGTCTTTACTTTATTCATTGTGGTCTCCGTCTGCATCAGCCCAAACGCTTTGCGCCGAGCCAGCCCTTTGCTTTAGCTGTTTTGAACAAGGCAAATGGTTGACAGAATCCCCGCGTCGCCGATGCCCGCTTGATTCTATCGCCCTTCAAAAATCCAATGTCAATAGACTCGCACTTACTCTCGCAAGTACGGCGACCGGCGAAGCCGTCCATACGTCTTCCCACCCGAAAGGTCGCCCAGGAATTCACGCTGCCTGATCACGGAACTGTTATGCGACCATCGACCTGGCGATACGCCGCATCGCAAATCAGGTAGATCCTTCAGGCGACTAGGCGGTCGCCAATCCAGTGTTGTTCGGTCGCACAACGCTTCATCTGGATCGCCTTCATTAAGAACCGCGGCGGCCAGTTCACCTTACGGAGACGCAACGCTCTGCAAGCACGTATCCGGCGCCGGACGACGACCAGCTTCAGCACCGTCGGCGTTTCGTCACCGATATGTTGGCAAGACGATAGGCATTAATAGGTTGGCGTCGGTCACCCGCCGGTCTATCATCATGACGTAGTGTTGTCGAGTTATGCTGGCTTGCTGAGCTGGTGACAACGGAGAGACTGCTATGCATGCCGATCCCGTGGGATACAAGACATCGACCATCATGCCGCTGGCTGCGGTCTCGATGCCCGGCTATGCTGCAACCGCACTGGTTACACACAAGGGCGGGAAGCAGGAAGCCTTCGGCGTTCTCGGCTATTTCGCATCGGAGAAAGCCGCCTGCCAGTTTGCGGTCGAATATGCAAAAGCACGCATCGACGGCCGTCGATGCCCGAAACCGCCGTTCTCCCTGCGCTGAATTCTGGCCCAGTGCATTGCCGATCGGATCGGCATGGTCATGGCTCTCGCGACTGCGCAGGACTTCGCGACTTATTCAGTCCGATGGCCGACGACGTCGACTGAGAGCAATGAGTGGCGGTCCCAGGTGCTCCATGATCTGGCCAATGTACCGCTCCTGTACCCTCGGCTCAGTAGCCGGCATCCGGGTGAGCTGTTCAATCTGGGTATCGACCTCGCGTAAGACAGTCTGCCGATCCGAGTGCGTCACGCACAGCCCCTCCAGGACCATTTGATAGGCGTCGAGACGCAGCATCAGCCTATACACGTCCTCAGAGGCAATTTCCAACTCGTCGCTCAATGAAATCACGAGGCGCCGGAGATCGGCAATTTCGTCCGAGTCGTTGTTCATTAGACTCACCTTTCGCGGGAAGGTATACGGTGCCGGTCATCTTCCCATCGGGGAGCACATGGGCCAACCTAGTTGTTCTTGGAGGGTGTGCTACCGTTGGATTGCGTGTGGTACGCCAATATGCCCGCGGATGGCAGACGCATTAAGCACATCAGTTGATCGGCCTTTTATATTCGCTCGACACGCGAGGCACTCGTCTACATTTCCTGAACACCAATCGTGGTCGATAGCATGCCAGTCGGCGGCGACAATACCAGCGTGCCGGCATCGAATCTCGCTGTTTCGGCGGACGGCCCTTCTCCGGTTGGAAACTGCCGTTCCGAGCGCTACCTAATGCGAGGCGTCAGAAAAGCGCTATCCTGTCGCTCCAAAGCCAAGATAGCCGAACACCTGCGCGCATCATGCACATCTTTGTACCGGACACGAACTTTTTCCTGCAGTGTCTTGATTACCATACGCTCGACTGGTCGATGGTTACAGCGGACCCCGATGTGACTATCGCCGTCCCGCGCGCCGTCCAACGTGAAATCGACAACCACAAGGATGGTGGCAATGCCCGCAGGGCGTCGAGAGCCCGCAAGGCTTGGGCACTTTTTGCTCAGGTGATCGACTCCGACGACAACCGAATCACCACTACCGTCCGGAATTTCAACGTCAGCATTGAACTTCTCATGCCGAGAATCAAGGCGGAGGATTTTCCGGAACTGGACCTGCAGAATTCGGACGATCAGATCGTCGCGGAAGCGTTGTGGGTGAAACGCCGCCAGTCCAGCGTTCAGGTAACGTTCCTCTCTGATGACACGGCGGCGCTCACGACGGCTAAGTCGGAGCAGCTTCCCTTCAAGCGTCTGCCAGCCCAATGGAAGTTGGCGCCGGAAAAGGACGAGCGCGACAAGACGATCGAGGAGTTGCGCAAAACAGTCTCGCGTCTGTCCAGCCAACACCCCGAACTTACTTTTTCCTTACCCGATATTCCGGACCACCGGATCGCGGCGACAGTCACGCTGTTTCCGGCGCTAACTAATGCCGAAGTTGAAACCCTGATGGGTGAGATCCGCGCACAGTTCCCGATGGAGAGCGACTTTTCTCAGGAGCCGCCAACGAATCCTCACGATAAGTTTTCCAGCCTTGCAAGATACGTCAGTCGTCTTCAAGAATGGAAGTCGGCAAGCGCGCAGGAGATCGACCACTACCAGAAGAATGCCTACCCGCAGTGGTTACGGCAGATCAGATCCGAGCTCGAGAACGTACATCACCGGTTGAACGGTGGCTTGTTCTCGACCGCGACGCTCGTAATCGGGAATGCCGGGCAGCAGCCGGCGAAGAATCTACTCGTAACGTTGCAGGCTGAAGGCGCGATCGCCTTCGGCGTCCCCGTGAACAGTGACGATCTCGACGATGAGGATGAAGAGAAACCGCTGTTCACCGCGCCGCCGACTGCGCCGGCTGGCGCGTATGTGAACATCGCTGATCGCTTTATGGCGCTCCACGCTATGTCTGGCACCTTTGCACCCAACCTCGAACGCCACTTTCCTGCCCTGACAGACGGCTGGGCACGACAACGTCACGATCCGAACAGCCTTTACTGGAAACCCCAACGCCCTACAGAAGAAGCCACGGAATGGATACTGGAATGCGACGAATTCCGGCATCAATACGAACCACATGCCCTGGAGATAACCTTCCGGCCCGACTCTGCTGTCGAAGGCACTGTCACCGGCGCCATTCGCTGCCTCGCGCACGCCTCCAACTTACCAGAGCGCGTTGAGTTGATCATTCCCGTGCGCGTTCACCTCGAGCACGGCGTCACATTCAGGCGAGTTCGAGAAGAGCTATTTCGCATGTCGTGAGTTATCGACAATACGCCACGATTCTGCCTTGCTGCGCTTTCTCCCCGTTCTTCTTGCCACTATCTTCGGCGGATGGCTCGTCCAGAACGAGCGATGCCCCTCAGGCTTCACCATTCCGATATAGAAATCTGGCTTCGTCACGTACGGCACAACTTTCGCCTCGAGAATTCGTAACTTCTCATCGGAGTACCGCACCGAACCAATGCCGCACTCCTTGTAGCTAGCCTTGTTGCAGTTGTACGCTCCGCCCTTGCTATTCGTGATCGTATTTTTCCAGTAATCGCAGATCATCTCCGTGATTGAAATGTCCTCGGCGACGACATCTCCATTGAGGATCACGATGACATGGAAGTGATACGTCTTGTCCAAGCCGTACTCCAGTTTGATTGCGAAACCCATGCCCTTGCATGCACCAGGACGCAACCTCTTTTTCAGTTCCTGCTTGAGAAAGCGCCTGAGTTCGGCTCGATGACGCCTCACGTCATCGTAGGTGATCGCCATCGCTCCCGAGAGCTCTGAGTCGCAATAGTACTGCGCATACCCTAAGTCAAACCGCAATATCGATAGATGGTGGTTCACATTCAAGCAAGCGAGGATCAGCGACCACAACGTATCCTTGTTTTCATTGGGCTGCCTCTCGAATGCCTTCTTCCAGCTGCGAAAGGCTTCGCTATTAGCTTCTCGACGAATCTCCGCCACGATCCCGTTCAGACTCTCGACGAACAAGGTCAACGTCTCGTCCAACCAGAAATTCTGGTCACGGTAGCACAGCCACCGTTCTCTGGCGAAAACGTTAAGTGGTGCTGCGCCGCTCTCGAGCTTGATCTCGCGCGTCATCGCACTTCGGAACACATCAAAGTACCGATTGTGCTTCCCGATAACGGGATACTCGTCCATCACACGATCCAGATCCATTTTCAAACACTTCAACAAGCACTCGCCGAGTTTACTCGGCTTGATACTCAACGTATTCGGCCGAGCCTCTGGATTCGCCCTCACCGGAACCAAATGGAACAGCTGACGCTCGCTGCGCATCACCCTCTTCACGCACTGCGTGATGTAGTCAACGTCACCGGCAATACCTCCCTCACACAGTCCGTAGGCGGACTCGACCTTGTCTCCTTTCAGATCGAAGCGGAGAGTCTGATACGGCTTGATTGTCTGATCTTCGTTCTCAAGCTGGTGGGGGTCAAAACCATTGAGTTCGATCTCGATGTTCATTCTTTGTCCTGAATCGTTAGGTAACCGCGGTGTCGTCGATTCATGCGATCGACTCAATCCGAATCGTTGAGAGGGCAGCCTATCTACCGCAAGCGCGCCACTCCTCCCTAGCATTCAGGACACCAGTAAAAAACACCTCAACTTGACACAAAGAGAAGATTTCATCTGATCGGTTGCTTACTGCTGTCCTCCGATGATGAGGTTGGAATGTAAAGTCAGCATCGACCTCGAGAGTAGTCAGTAGGTGCGGATATAGTGATATGCTAACTCGCCACCTCTTCGGAAGGATGTGTAGACGCCAACTCGTCTGCTATCTTTAGGAACGATATAACAACGTACTAATCCGGAATTCATTGACAGAAGAAGCATTGATACGCCGACAAGTCACACGTCAAAGAACCCAGTCAACACGAGCTTTCGTTTCTTCTACGGCAAGACGAGTTAGCGTATTGGACTATCGATCACCGAATCTCTCACAGTCCACAAACACTCTCGGCCAATGCCCACGGACGTCCTCCCGTGGCCTTATCAGTGGCTGGCCAAACACACCGATACGACTTCATGAGACAATCCCAGCTTGCCTAATTTCAACATTCCAAACGGGGAGAAATGTCCATGTCGGAAAGCTTCGAAGCGCTATTGCAGCAAGCTGACGAACTCATCAAGAGAGCGCACGAGATCCGTGCGGAAGAGAAGCCTGCCGCCATTGAGCGAATCAAAGCCGAGATCGCCAAGTACGAACTGACTGCCGAAGACCTGGGCTTAGGCCCCTCTACGGGGAACAGGAAGGAGAAGACCACAACGGCCACGACAAAGGGAACGGCAGGCAAGCCCAAATACCGCAATCCCGAAGATGGCCAAACCTGGAGTGGTCATGGCAAACGGCCTCGCTGGTACATGGAGGGCCTGAATTCAGGGAAAACTCAGGATGACTTCCTGATCAAGGAATAAGCTCGAACATGAGGGGAATGGTTGAATAGGTATTCCCATTCCCCGTTTTCACTTCGCCCGAGCATTGAGCGTATTGGGCATTCCTTGAAGAATCACCCTGACAGGCACCAGCATCCGCTGGACTTGATCCTGTCCGACTGCCCCCCGTTCGACTTCGTGAAATTCCTCAGCGAGGTGCGCCATCACGCTGCCCCGAGCTACGTCGCAGCATACACAAGAAACAATTCTCCTACATCGAACATATATACATCGCCTTTTTCACCTTTTAGGGCGAAAAAGGCGAGGTTTTATTTATCACGGTCATATCTTTTAATTTTGGAGCCCGCACATATAGGTGCCATACCGTCGGCGCACCAGGCACCGAACTACGCGATCATGCGTCCCCTCCTAGATCAGTCACGAAGATCAAAACGAAACTTGTATTGCTCCCGCGGGTCTTTCCAGTGCTCCAAAGGGTCATATCGGATTTCAATCGACTTCGGCTCAAGATTTGGAGGGTTTCGGACCATTCCCACTTGCCTGACTTCCCTCTCCCTGATCGAGATGTTGCCTTTGCTCGCCAGCCAGCGCACCACCTGGTCAAACTTCTCCGTCTTCTTCAGGCCGTAACGAGAACAGTTGGTGCGAAGGTCCTGATAGGGAACCCGGCAATTTGGGTGATCCAGCCCTCCTCCCAAAGGCTCCAGAAGCTGTCCACCGTTTTTCCCGTCCAGCATCTGTTTCAATCGCTTGAGAACATAGCGCGCCATCTCGCGCATTGCCACTTCGGGATTGAACACTCTTTTGAATTCCCTCAAATACCACTCCACCACCCTAATGGCCGAAGTAACTGTCGCCTCTGGTATTTCTCTTTCGGCGGCATCGTCGCTTCCGTTCTCGCCGTCCAGCTTCCCGTGCTCAAAGAAATGAAATAGCGCGGCAAGTCGCGCGACGTGCTCGGCATATCGGTTTACGAACTCCCGCTCGTAGACCAGTATCCCGTCATCTGCTGTCGCCCTCTCCATTTCGTTGAAATCCCTTTCCCACGCCTGTTGCGCCGTTTGTGAGAAATAGAGCGTCTTCCGCCCCTGCGCGCGCAGAGCTATGTCGGAATGGCCATGAGACAGGAGTACACGGACCCGGCTGTTGAACAACTCGGTCCAGTCGGTCAATCTCGGCACCGAAGTGTCGATTATCCTTTTTCCGTATGGTGTGTCCGGCCTCGATAGTAGGACGCGAGACATGAAGCCGATCCCCTTCGCCAGTTCACCCTTACGCTCGAGGAAGCGGTCAAATACGATCGGCTGCACCATCAGCGACATCGTGAGACGCGGATCTTCGACAAAGAAGCTTTCCCGGGCGGTACGCCCGACAACATCGATCGCCTTGCCCTCCCAAAGCTTGTCGAGACTCGACATATCTGATTCGCCACGGGCATTCAAGATACCGGCGGCTTCATCTGAAAACAGACCGGCGGATGGCCAATTCTCAGCCAGGCTTTGCTCCAGCTGACGAATCGGAATTTTGGAATAGAGCACTCGCTGCAGGCGAGGTTCACGGTATTCAGACTCTTCCCGGCTGAGCTCTGCAAGCCTGCGCTCGACTTCTTCGAGTTCTGCCTTGGCGGCCTCGACTGTTTTGCCGTCATCTTTCGGCCCGCGAATGGTCAGTGTGCGTATCTGCCGCCGCCATGCGCGGGAATCCTTCTCCAGTTCCGCGATAGTTCGCCGCCGCTCCTTCGACAGATACGTCCCCTCTTCAATTCGTGCAGAGTATTCGGCCCGTTTCCCCCTGTCGTAGACTTCGATGGCGGATGTTACGGTGCCGTCTGCCCGCGACTTTCGCGCCCCGGTATCTGTAACAGTCAACATATAGAGCGAGCACACCGAATTCTCGCCAATGCCACGATCTATCCAGATCAGGTCCTGACATGAGAGAGATACGGCCGATATGACGGCCTGCACGGCAATCGGTACAGCAACCTTATCGTTCCTGCAAATCTCGATAACGGCACCTCGAATAGTCTCCGGCAGTACCTGCCATGGAAACGGCTCATCTTCGGGTTCGAATTCGGGAAACTTAGGCCTGCTCCGGCGCTCAGCCTGCTCTTGCCTGCTCACCGCTGCCGGAGAAGAAGCACTATCCACCAGTTCCACGTCGTCCAGTTCACTTGCAACCGCCGAGGTAGGCGGTGCAGATTCAGCAGTGTCGTCTTCGTTATATTCGGAGCTACCGTTTTCGTTATTCATGTGCTATCAGAATCGGCGCGAGCTGTGTATGAACAGCAGCGCTTGAAAGTCGATGATCAACTATTGCAGCCGGCGCTATTATTGCTCGACATGTCTTACCCGATCGCGTCCAGCGGCCAAGCGATTCGGCAGCCTGACCGCTTTCACGCCGCAATAGCGACCGTTGTTCGAGCGCGCTTTTGAGAAGGCCCTTCAATTTTCACCTGGAGCGCTCGCGGCTTGCGCAGTCACCCATGCACAGACCTGTTCTTCGTCCCACCCCACCGCACCGTTCTCGCTCGTGCTTAGAGAGAAGCATCGGGGGAAGGTCGGGTCGTAATACCTCGACCGTGAGTCCATGCGGTTGTATATCGAGCTGCGCCCAAGTCCAGTTAGCTCGATCACGCGCGGCAAGCGGGCAACCTTGCTGACCTTCTTTTTCTCAATGCCAGGGTCAATCTTTGACAACACGGCTACATCGACTTGAGTACCCTTTGAGTTCGGGGCATTCGCTTTGACATCGCCAACGGAACCTTCAGCCGCAGCCCGCGGCGGCGCCATAGATTGCTCTAATATCGGCGCTCGAGCCTCAAACGGCATAGTCGCCGGAGCCAGCGTACGCTCGGGCTCCCTCGATTGCTCATTGCGCTCAGTATCAACGCTTACATCACCGTCGTCAGGAACAAGGCCGCAACGGTTCAAATAGGAAATCGCAGATTCCCTTGGAATGAAACTGCCCGGCACCAGTGACGCCACTGGCGCATGTACAGCATCGACCGCCCTGAGCTGACCGCGCGCAAACTCGTCGCGTAAGATCTGTTGATGGCGATTCTGAATCTCCTTCTGCTCCTTCCTGTAGCGCTCGATATCTGCGGCCGTCACCAGAATGGGTTCCCACAAAGGCCGCTCCTTCAAGTCGAACCAGGCATCGAGAAACGCCGCCTTTTCGTCGTCCGAGATCGGATACCGCAGGGGCGGCAGGCCGCGCAGAATCTCTCGCAGTGCACGCCGATCGTCCACACTAAGCGCATACGGCGTCGGTAGCTCAACCAGTTGATGCGACGAGGCCGGCTCAAGAGGCAACTCGAGCGCATGCATTTGATGCGCATCGGGCCGATCCGGGAGCAGTTGACCCAGTGTGCGTCCGCCGTCGGACGCGAGTACCGGCTGGAATTCGGCCGGGGTCGACCACTCCTCGTTGTCTGCTGGCAGCACCATCCAACCATGATGCTTCACTAGCTTGCCAACGATGCACTCGACACCTTGGTAGTGTCCCTCACTCGTCGGACAAACAGCCTCGGCGATGGCCATGCAGAAGCTCCAATACTCGATGAGCGGACCGGATGGAAGTTTGACGCGACCTTGCACTTGGACCCCGTTGGATTGCTCTCGTAAGTTCTGCAAGTATAACGGGGCGGGAATGTTCCCACGCCCTCCCCGAGCCAAACTGGCCGCACACACGCCTATAGCAAGTTCGAAAACGAAATCCTGCCCTTCATGGCTTGAGGAATGGGCTCGGTCGGCAGCGGGCAAGCCAATGCCCAATGATGGGCCTGCTGATGGGCTGAAAAACAAAAAGCCCCGTAAGTCCTTGAACTTACGGGGCTTTCTCACCGCTTTTGGCGGAGACGGAGGGATTCGAACCCTCGATCCAGGTTTTGGCCCAGATGCTCCCTTAGCAGGGGAGTGCCTTCGACCTCTCGGCCACGTCTCCCAAACTTTCGCTCGCACCAGGGAGGCAGTGCGACGAGAACGAAATAATATAGGGTTTCGAACCGCACGTCAATTTCCGTGATGCATTTTCTTCAATGCATCACGAAAAATTCACGATGCCTGGTCGAGTTCGAATGCCTTGTGCAGCGCGCGGACGGCCAGCTCCATGTATTTCTCGTCGATCAGCACCGAAATCTTGATTTCGGACGTCGAGATCATCTGGATGTTGATGCCCTCTTCCGACAGCGTGCGGAACATCTTGCTCGCGACGCCCACGTGCGAACGCATGCCGACGCCGACGACCGACACCTTCGACACCTTCGGGTCGCCCTGCACCTGCTCGGCGTTCACGTGACCCTTCACCTGGTTGGTGAGGATGTCCATCGCCTTCTGGTAATCGCCACGGCCGACCGTGAACGTGAAGTCGGTTTTGCCCTGGACGCTCTGGTTCTGGATGATCATGTCGACGTCGACGTTCGCATCCGCGACCGGGCCGAGGATCTGATACGCGATGCCCGGCTTGTCGGGCACGCCCATCACAGCAATGCGTGCTTCGTCGCGCTGGAACGCGATGCCGGAAATGACTGCCTTTTCCATGGTCTCGTCTTCTTCAAAAGTAATCAGGGTGCCCGAGCGCATTTCTTCGTCGAGCGCAATCAGCGGATCGGTCAGGCTCGACAGCACGCGCGTCTTCACCTGGTATTTGCCGGCGAATTCGACCGAGCGGATCTGCAGGACCTTCGAGCCGAGGCTGGCCATTTCCAGCATTTCCTCGAACGTCACGCGATCGAGGCGTCGCGCCTCTTCGACGACGCGCGGATCGGTCGTGTAGACGCCGTCGACGTCCGTATAAATCAGGCACTCTTCGGCATCCAGCGCAGCCGCGACCGCCACCGCCGACGTATCCGAGCCGCCGCGGCCCAGCGTCGTGATGTGACCGTCCGGATCGACGCCCTGGAAGCCCGTGATGATCACGACCTTGCCGCCATTCAGATCGGCCTTCACGCGCTCGTCGTCGATCGAGTGAATGCGCGCTTTCGTGAACGCGCTGTCGGTCTTGATCGGCACTTGCCAGCCCGCGTAGCTCACGGCCTCGACGCCGATTTCCTGCAGCGCGATCGACAGCAGGCCGACGCTGACCTGCTCGCCGGTCGACGCGATCATGTCGAGCTCGCGCGGGCTCGGCTGGCTCGAAATCTCTTTCGCAAGACCGAGCAGACGGTTGGTTTCGCCGGACATCGCCGAAGGCACGACCACCATCTGGTGCCCGGCCTGATGCCATTTTGCGACGCGTTTCGCGACGTTCTTGATGCGCTCGACCGAGCCCATCGAAGTGCCGCCGTATTTGTGTACGATGAGTGCCATTGTCGTTCTGAACTGGAGGAGAAACCGCACGGGCGCGCTGGGCAGGCCGCGTAGCCGTTCGGTCACGCGGCTTGTGGCTGTGGACGGACGACGAGGGGGACGGCTGGGACGCAACACGCAAGCGTGACGGATTTTGCCCGGAAGGCCGATCAGGCCGCGCAAACCGGGTACGTCACGCGGAAAACCTGCACAAATCGCTCAAAAATCGAGCCGAGCAAACGACCGAGCGTACCCGATAGAGGCCCGCTTGACAAGCCGCTCGCCGCGTCCAGGGCCGTTCCGGCGCTGTTTACCAAATGGTGAAAATACGCGCGCCATCGCGCCGCCGGCGGCCTGCCGCCGTCATGCGATCAGCAGGTCCGGACGCCACTCGATCCGGCGCCACCCGCCGTCGCCGGAGGCCCCGTTACCGGACAGGCCGGCATCGCGGTTCGCGCCAAGGCGCGGCACGTAGATCAGCAAGTCGCCGGCGAACAGCAGCGGCACGTCGCGCTGCCAGGCGGGCACGCCGCGCTCCTGGAACAAGTTCTTCAGCGTACGGCCCGGGCCGTACGCTGAAGAACTTGT